>JANOPV010000362.1:0-2796 GCA_031422035.1 Sphingomonas sp.
GGCTACCGTTGCCCGCCGCCCGTCGGTGGCGACGTCGCGGCGCAAAGTGGTGACTTCATAGGGCTTGCCATCGGCGACGGCAGTGATCGTGCCATGCGCTATCCCGGTTGGCACCGCCTTGATCCCGGCGCTCTCGAGCCGCCGCACCACCTCTTCGGGGCGCAGCGGCGTCGCCAGATCGACATCGGTCACTGGCAGTCCGAGCAGGGTATCGCGCACCGCGCCGCCGACATAACGGACCGCGCCGCCGTCGGCGGACAGGACCGCGATGAGGCGGGTCAGGCCGCCATGTGAGCGCCATTCAGCTGCGGGCAGGGTCGTCGTCATGCGAGCACCGCCGACAGGTTCAAGCGGCGTGAGAGGTTGACGATGATCCCCGCCGTCACCCCCCAAATACGGCGATCCTGCCATATGCGGTCGTAATAGCTACGCTCAGTCCCCTCCCAATGCGCCTGCGCACGGGTGTAGCCGTCGGCATCAAACAAGGTCGCGGCGGGCACTTCAAACCACGCCTCGACCTCATCTGGATTGGGGTCGAGCACCAGGTCGGGCGGGATGACGGCCAGCACCGGGGTGATGCGAAAACCGCTGCCGCTCAGATATGCATCAGCCGCGCCAACCACGCGGACATCGCGGCGGTTGATGCCCAATTCCTCCTCCGCCTCCCGCAGGGCGGTGTCGATCAGGTCGGCGTCATGATCATCAGCCTTTCCGCCGGCAAAGGCGACCTGCCCGCCATGGCTGCGCAGCCATTGCGGGCGCTGCGTCAGGATAATACCGGGTTCGGCGCGGTCAGTGAACGGCACGAGCACCGCCGCCTCGACATGGCCGCCAGCGGGCGCGCCAAAATGCGCCTCATCCTCCAGCGGGGCGGTAGGCGCGCGGGCCAGCGCGGCGGTCAGGCGAGCATGGAGAGTCATGCGGGGAGAAGAGAAAAACGGGCGCCGTTCGACCACAGGGATGGCGGCTCCTCACCCGTTTCCAGCGCCGCTTCGGCCAGGTCGAGCCAGATGCTGCGCCCGAGCCGCGCCAACAGCCCGTTGCCGATGGGGCCGCGCACATGCAACAGCGGGCGCGGGGTGCCGTCCGCGCCTTCTTCGACCGTCAGGGGATGCTCCGGTCCAGCAATGACGATGTCACCGGTATTCAGGCGAAAGGCGAGTGTTGCCGCCCTGCCCGCTCCATCACTCTTGACCTCAACGGCAAGGAACGGCGTGTCCTCAACGATAATCGTCAGTTTCTCGGCAGGAGTAACAAGGACATGGCTGCCATCAGCTTCTCGCCGCAATACCCGGCTGAACAGGCGAACCATGGCAGCGCGCGTGATTTCGCCGCCCTCATGCCACCAGCGACCATCGGCGGCGATGCGGATGTCAATCCGGCCGACATGTGCCGGGTGCCACAGCTCAACCGGGGGCAGCGCATCACCATCAACCCAGTCAGCGAGGGCGCTAAGCGAGCTATTGGCGAAATCGGGGAGCGGAGGCAGGAGTGTCATCACCATCGACTGTGCCGCAGGTGACCAGCAGGAGCAAGCCAGCTAGCGGTGATCGGGGCCGATGGTGCCGCTGTTGCGGGGGACCTCATGCCCATTGGCTGCGCGGGCGAGCAACCGCCGGGGTTCGCATGGGCCGGGCAACGCCCAGCCACCAGTCGCGTCGGCGCTGAACCCGAAAAACCGGCCATAATATTCGGGGTCGCCGATCATCATCAGCGCGCCATCGGCTTGTGCATCCGCCGCGGTCAACGTCGCCGCCGTCAGCATCCGGCCAATCCCGCTGCGCTGATGGTCGGGATGCACCGCGACCGGCCCGATCATGACCAGCGGCGCGATGCGTTCCCCCGACCCCGACCACAGGGCAACCGGCCACGCTTGAATGGAGCCGACGACCACTTGGCCATCCACTATCGCAAAGCTGAGCGCGGGAAGCACCGCCGTCCCTTCGCGCAGTCGATACGCCGTCCGGCTGAGCCGCTGCACATCGAAGGCTAGATCGAGCAAGCATTCCACTTCGGCAGATTCAACAGCATTTAGGGGAATGATCTCGACCAATGGTGCGCCTTTCGCTAGAGCGCGGCCCAATAAGGATCGGCACGACATTTGTCGATGCAGACCGCATCATGAAAGCATTCGACACCGTGACCGCACCCGTGACTGGCGACCGCCTGATCCTGCAGTTTGACGATATGGAAGTGAATGTCCTGACCGGCATTTATTCCGAAGAGACGCATTTGCCGCAGCCGCTGCGTATCTCGATCCAGGCCGAACTGGCGCCGCTTGGCTTTTATGCGCCCGACACGCCGCTGGCGGTGTCGAAAAACTATATGGACCTCAAACACGCCGCCACTGCAGCGATCCCGCCCGGCGTCCACTTCAAACTGATCGAAGCGGTTGCCGACTGTATCGCCGGGACGATTTTTGCGCAGGACGGCAGGGTGCTGGCGCTCACCATCAAAATCGTCAAACTCGCCATCGCCGAGGGGAATGAGCGGATCGGCATCACCATGACCAGGCAGCGGCCAGCGGCATGAGCGGCGCGCGCCCACTCGCATTGGTCACTGGTGGGCTGCACCGCATTGGTGCGGCGATTGCGGTGGGGCTGGCGGCGGCGGGCTATGATTTGGCGCTGCATTATGCGCATGATGGCGAACCCGAGGCAGGGCTTGCCGAGGCGCTGGCGGGCGTAGGCGCACAGTGGCACAAGGTCGCCGCCGACCTGACGCTGCCCGGTGCCGCAGCAGCGCTGTTCGCCGAAGCAACCCTGATGGCAGGTCACGCACCGGTGCTGATCGTCA
>JANOPV010000363.1:0-5041 GCA_031422035.1 Sphingomonas sp.
ATGGCCGCCGCCGAAACGGAGCGCCGCAGTTCGCGCCGCTCACTGCGCCAGCTCTATATCGAGGCGGTGGACCTGCGCCTCGCCGTCGCCTTGCAAAGCAGCACGCCGTTCATGGAACGTTGGGCGCAATTCTGGTCGAACCATTTCGCGGTGTCGGTGGACAAGATTGTTGCCGCGCCATTCGCCGGGGATTATGAATTTCGCGCCATTCGCCCGCATGTCACGGGGCGGTTCGTCACCCTGCTCCGTTCGGCGGTCCGCCATCCCGCAATGCTATTGTTCCTTGATCAGGCGCAATCCATCGGGCCGAACAGCGCGCTGGCGCAGCGCGTCGCCGCCCGCCGACCCGATCGCACGATTGGCCTCAACGAAAATCTGGCGCGGGAAATACTGGAGCTCCACACGCTGGGCGTCCGCACCGGCTATACCCAAGCCGACGTCACCGCCTTTGCCGAGGCGCTGACGGGGATCACCGTCGCAGGACTAGCACGCGGCTCAGCGCAACGTTTGACGGCGGGGGCGCAGCCCGGCGAAACCGTGTTTGTCGAAGCAATCCATCAGCCCGGCGCGCGGCAGATCCTGGGGCGACGCTACGCGCAGGCCCCGCAGGACCAGGCCGACGCCATCCTCGCCGACCTGGCCGTCCACCCCGCCACCGCCCGCAACATCGCGACCAAGCTTGCCCGCCACTTTGTCGCCGATGAGCCGCCCGCGCCATTGGTCGCGCGGCTGGAGGCGGACTTTATCCGCAGTGACGGCGACCTCGCCTCGCTCGCCCGCACGCTGATCGGTTCGCCCGAAGCATGGGTGGCAACACCGCCAAAGTTCAAAAACCCTTGGGACTGGGCCGTCTCCGCCATGCGCGGTCTCGGCATTCAGCGGCTGCCCGATCGGCGCGGCGCAGCGGGGATGTTCGATCAATTGGGCCAGCCGGTCTGGCGGCCGGGTTCGCCCGCTGGCTATGCCGATACGCTGGCGACCTGGGCCGGGCCGCAAGCGCTGATCGACCGGGTGGACCTGGCTGATCGGCTCGCGGCGCAAACCGGCGGCCGGGTGGATGCCCGCACCCTCGCACCAACGCTGCTCGCCGATGCGCTCACGCCGGAGCTGAGCGCCGCCATCGCCCGCGCCGACAGCCCCGGCCAGGGCCTCGCGCTGCTGCTCGTCGCCCCAGCATTTTTGCGGAGATAAGGATATGCCCACCACCCGCCGCCATTTCCTGATCGGGGCCGCCAGCGCTGGCGCGGTCACCACCTTGCCAGGCATCGCCTTTGCCCAGGCCGCGACCGACCGCCGCCTGATCTTCATCCTCCAGCGCGGGGCAGCGGATGGCCTCGCCATGCTCGCGCCCGTCGGCGACCCGGCTTATGCGAGCTTGCGCCGCGACCTTGCCGAAACCGGCGGCACTCCCGTGGGGAGCTTTTTCGCGCTCCACCCGGCACTCACCACCATCGCCGCGCTGCAAGCGAGCGGCCAGGCGCGCTTTCACCCAGCGGTCGCGTCGGTCTATCGCGACCGCTCGCATTTTGACGGGCAGAATGTCCTCGAAGGCGGCGGCACCCGCCCCTATGCGCGGCAGGATGGTTGGCTCAACCGGCTCATTGGCCTGCTCCCGCCGCCCGAACGCTCCGCCCTCGCGCTGGCTGAAGCGGTGCCATTGGCCCTGCGCGGGCCCGCCAGTGTCACCAGCTATGCGCCCAGCCGCATCCCGGCGGCGAGTGATGATCTCCTGATGCGGGTCAGCGCGCTCTATGCGGGCGACGCGCAACTCCACCCGCTGTGGGAAAACGCGCTGCGCACCCGCGCAATTGCTGGCGATGTCGGCGGTAATGGCGGACGCAATGGTGCGGAACTCGGTCAGCTCGCCGCCTCGCTGATGACTGCGGCGGACGGCGCGCGGATCACCATGATCGAAACCGGTGGTTGGGATACACATAGCGGGCAGCGCGGGCGATTGGGCGCCCAGCTGCGCGGGCTCGATACCCTGATCGGCGCGCTCCGCACCGGCCTCGGACCCGCCTGGGACCGGACGTTGGTCCTCGTCGCCACCGAATTTGGCCGCACCGCCGCAGTGAACGGCACCGGCGGCACCGACCATGGCACCGCCTCGCTCGCCATGCTGCTCGGCGCTGGCCAATCGCAAGGCGCGCCCATCGTCGGCGACTGGCCCGGCCTGTCGTCAGCCCAGCTCAACCAAGGCCGTGACCTGAGCCCCAGCGCAGCCATCGAAACAGTCATCGCCGATGCCATAGCCGCGCACTACACTCTCGACCCGCGCACGGTGAAGCGGGCACTCTACCCGGATCTAGCTTAGTCGCGCACCATCACCCAGGTCGCCGCATGGTCGCTGGCCTTTTCGCGGGCACGGTGATCCTTATCGACGCCCGCGTCGCTCAACCGATCCGCCAGCGCCGGGCTCAGCAGCAAATGGTCGATGCGGAACCCCGCATCGCGCTGCCACGCGCCCGCCTGATAATCCCAATAGGTCCACACGCCCCCCGCTGGAAACCGGCTGCGCAAGCCATCGGTCCAACCATCCGCGAGCATCGCGCGATAGGCCGCGCGGCTTTCGGGCTGCATCAGCGCGTCTGCCGCCATCGCCTCGGGCCGGAACACGTCATCATCATGCGGGATGACATTATAGTCGCCCGCGATCACCGCCGGGACTTCCTCAGCCAAAATCGCCCGTGCCCGCTCACGCAGCCGCGCCATCCAGCGTAATTTATAGTCGAATTTCGGTCCCGGCAGCGGATTGCCGTTGGGCAGGTATATCCCCGCGACCCGCAAGCCCAGCACATCGGCCTCGATATAGCGGCTCTGCTCGTCCTCAGGCTCGCCTGCCAGGCCGCGCTGCACCTCAACCGGCATCGCCCCTTTGGCCAAGATCGCAACGCCGTTAAATCCCTTTTGCCCGTGCCAAACCCCGCCATAGCCCGCCGCCTCTATGTCGGCGATCGGCAGGCCTTCGTCGGCGGATTTCAGCTCTTGCAGGCAGACAATATCGGGCTGCGTCTCCGTCAGCCACTCAATCAGCCGCGGCAACCGGGCGCGGATGCCGTTGACGTTATAGCTGGCGATTTTCACGGCTTAGCGATCAGATCGCAAAGCTGGCGCCGCAGCCACAGCCGGACGCGGCATTGGGATTGCGCACCTGAAAGGATGCCCCGCCCAGCGATTCGACATAATCAACCGCACTGCCGCGCAGCAGGTCGAGGCTGATCGCATCGACCAGCAGTTCCGCGCCGTCGGTGGTGGAGACATCATCATCAGCCTCCACCGCATCGGCCAGCGCAAAGCGATAGGTAAAGCCTGAACAGCCGCCGCCATCGACCGCGAGCCGCAACCGTGCGGGCTTACCCTGCCGTGCGGCAATGGCCAGCACACGGGCAGCGGCAGAGGCGGTCAAAATGACCTGCTCTGGGAGTACTGGTGTGGATGTCTCGACAGTCATGGGGTCAAGATAGGGTGCGGCGCGGCTTCGCGCAACGCCGCCGTTGCGCACTTACTCGCGCGGACCGCCCAGAGCGACGCTGCGATCACCGGAGGCGGCGACCATCGCACCATCATCGGCGATGAACGACACCGGATTCTGCGGGGCACCAGCGATCCGCACTTCATAATGAAGATGGCTGCCAGTCGACCGCCCGGTCGAGCCCATATAGCCGAGAATATCGCCCCGGCGAATGCGTTGACCGGAAACGACGGCGATCGCCGACAAATGGCCATAGCGGGTCTGGATCGACAGACCGTGATCGATTTCTACATAATTACCGTAACCGCCAAGCCGCTGTGCGCGGCCGACAATGCCATCGGCGGTTGCGTAAATCGGCGTGCCCACGGGGCCGGGAATATCGATGCCATTGTGGCGGGCGCGGCGACCGTTGAACGGATCACTGCGGGTGCCAAACGATGAGGTCAGGCGCATCGCGTCAACCGGGCGGCGCGACGGGATCGCAATCACTTGGGCGGTCGCGCCCTCAAGCTGTTGCATGTCGGACCATAGATTGCGGAACTGGGTGTCGCCAGCAGGGCGCGCGGCAAGTCGCTGCGCCAAAATGGGGGTCGACATCACCAGATGGGCGGCGGCGGCATCAGCAGCGGTGATGGCGGCCTGCGCTTCGGCGCTTTCAACTTCGGTGTCGGGCGAATCAAGGTCGACCGGCACTTCATTGCTGGTGCCGTTAACGTCATTCGCTGCGCTGGCCGCGACCGGCACCAGCGTAAGACTAGCAAGCGCCAGTCCAGCAGCAGCGCACACGCGCCAAGCCATTGAAAATATAGATCGGAACAAAATCACAGCGACCCCGTGGCTCCCCGAACACGCACCCCACAAAATTGTGAGTGCACCGTCGGTATGTCATTCCCCAGGGCCGAATTTGTTCGATCCCCACTCGTGGGATCATCTGTTGCGGGCCAAAGGTTAATCACGCAACAGTGACATATCGATCCTGCGTCAGACCGGCATGGGGGCGGGTTGAGTCGTTGTATCGGCGGCAAAGCCAAGCATTTAGGCCCATTGCATCAGATATTTGGCGCATTGAGCGGCGCACCCGACCGGCGAGCACATCGATCCGCAAAAACCCGTTGGCGCAAAACCGCATTTCCTCGATCCACCAGTCAAGGGAGCGACTCAACGCCGCTCTGCTGCCCCCTCACAACGCAGCTCTACTGCCCCCTCACAGCGCCCGCGCCGCCGCCAGCACCGCCTCGGCATGGCCCTTGACCTTCACCTTGCGCCACACGTCGCGCACTGTGCCGTCGGCGGCGATCAGGAACGTCGCGCGTTCCAGCCCCATATAGAGTTTGCCATACATTGATTTTTCAACCCAGGTGCCAAAGGCTTCGCTGACCGAGCCGTCTTCGTCGCTGGCCAGCAGCACACCCAGTCCATATTTTGCCGCAAACTTGGCAAGCTTCGCCGGGGGGGGGGGGGTCCCCCCCACCCCCCCCAACCCCCACGGCGCCCAAAAACACAACAGCGCGAGAAAATAAATAGCGCCGGGCGGGCAGCCCACCCGGGAGGGCGAGGGGTCGAAAAAAA
>JANOPV010000364.1:0-3460 GCA_031422035.1 Sphingomonas sp.
GCGCCCACCCCTAGCCCCTCCCGCAAGCGGGAGGGGAACTGGAGACCCGCATGAAAATCTTCATCGGCAACAAAGCCTATTCGAGCTGGTCGCTGCGCGGGTGGCTGGCGGCGAAGCATAGCCGACTGCCGTTTGAGGAAGTGGTGGTCCCGCTCTACGATCAGGACTGGGACCAGCGGCGTGAGGGCGATGAGTTTGCGCCGTCGGGCGGCAAAGTGCCGATCCTGTGGGACGGCGACGATGTGGTGGTGTGGGACAGTCTAGCGATCATCGATTATCTTGATGCCAAGACCGACCGGGAGCGGGGCTATTGGCCCGCCGACCTAGGCGCGATGGCGATGGCGCGGTCGATGGCGGCAGAGATGCACGCGGGCTTTGCGCCGCTGCGCCGCCAGCACACGATGAACATCCGCCGGCTCTATCCGACGCCGACGCTGACCCCCGAAGTGGAGGCCGATGTCGCGCGGATCATGCAAATCTGGGCCGAAGCGCGGGCGCGATTTGGCGGGTCGGGCGATTTCCTGTTCGGGGACTGGAGCGCAGCGGACATGATGTTTGCGCCGGTGGTGACCCGGTTCATCACCTATTCTATCCCAGTTGCCCGCTTTGCCCTGCCCTATATGCAAGCCGTCATCAGCCATCCGCATATGCAGGAATGGATCGGCGGCGCGCAGGCGGAGGATTGGGTGATCGAGCAATTTGAGGCCAAGGCGCAGGATTAGGTGGCGCTGCTACCGCGCACTGCCGATGAACATCCAAGCGGCAACACCGACCAAGGATAGCGACAGCATTCGTCGGACAAGCCGGCTGCGATCGGGTTGGCCGATCCAGCCATGTGCCCGCGATGCCATGATGACGATTGTGAGGTGGATAAGTGTGGCAACGCCCGCGCCAATCAGCGCCAGCGTGAGTGCGCTGCTCCAGCCGCTGCCCGGAGGCAAAAACTGTGGCAGGACGGCAGCGTAGAACAGAAATGCTTTGGGATTGAGGATGTTGGTAACGAGGCCAGCGCCGAAATCCCGGCCTGGCTCGCCGGGCGGGCTCAGTTTGGCAGGCGATGTCTCGCCCGCATCGCGCCACCCCTCCCACGCGAGCCAGAGCATCAGCGCCGAGCCAGCATAGCGCAGGACATTCCACCAAAGCGGGTCGGCAGCGGCGAGAGCAGCAAATCCGGCGGCGACGGCCATTGCGTTGATGACGAGCCCCAGCGCGACCCCAGCGGTTGCCGCCAAGCCGGCGGCGCGGCCTCTGCTAAGCGACAGCGAGGCGAGCCAGGCCATGTTTGGGCCCGGTGTCAGTTCCACGAGCAGCACCGCCAACGCAAACCCCGCCCAGTCGATCCCTGTGGTCACACCCGCTTGGCGGGATAGGGCGTGCCGTCTTTATGGACATATTCGCCGTCGCCGGTGAACAGCATGTCGATGTCGGAATAGCCGCCGCCAGCGGGCGGATCGGCGCGGCTGCGATTGGGGCCGCCGCCGATGACCACGAAGATGGCGTCGCCGTCGCTTTCGTTGATGAGATGGTGGCCGTTGGTCAGCCCACGTGGCCAGGCGACGCAATCGCCGGAGTTAAGCACGGTGCGCCCGCCATCCTCGACCAGAACCGCAGTGCCGGAGATCATCACCAGCATCTCGTCCTCATCGTCATGCCAGTGGCGCTGTGAGGACCATGCGCCGGGTTTGAGCACACAGTGGCTGGCGGCAAAGTCCGTAAGGCCAGCAGGAGGGGCAAGCCGCCGATACCAGCGGCCAGCGATGGGCGCGTCAAAGGGCGGCGGATAGCCAGTCGCGTTGGATTGCGGGATGGAGTCGAGGTCGAGTTTTGGCATGCCGCGACGCTATCGCTGCGGTCGCAACAACTCAATCGTCGACGACCTAATCGTCTTCGAGAACCGGCGAATCCCAGTCTTCTTTAACCACACCGGCCTGAGCATTGGCGAGGCGCACAGCTTCGCGCCGGTCGCGCTCTGTAGTCAGCCGGTTGGCTTGTGCGGCGAGTTTGCGCCACGACGCCTCGGCCAGCAATTGCTGGTCGCGGACATTACCGAGCGCGGCATCGGCCGCTGCATCCTGAGCCGCAGTGGCGCGATCGAGACAGAATTGTTCAGACAAAGTCATTAAGGTCTATTCCGATCGCGCCGATTTGAGGCTTATTCGCTGCGCAGGTTCACTGCTGCAACCTTGCCGCGCTTGTCAGGCTCAAGGTCGTAGGCAACGCGCTGATTTGGTTCGAGGCCAGCCATGCCCGACGCGGTAACGGCGGAGATGTGGACGAACGCATCATTCGCGCCTTCGTCAGGCGTAATGAAACCGAAACCGCGGGTGGCGTCGAAGAATTTGACGGTACCGATAGGCATGAGTAGGTATTCCTTTGGTAGTATGGCCCGCATGAAACGGACCGGCGGTCAGAGAGAAAACATTCGCCGCCCGACCAAGGCAACGCATGTATGCAAAACCCGCAGGTCAGGCAGGAGCGACCGGCACCAACAGCGCCGGAAACGGGGTCGCGGCACGAAGGCTGCGGAAACTGGCGATACGTCCGGTCAGCTCAGTCAGACGGCGCACGAGACTGCGGCGCATTTGTGGACTGCGGCAGGCAAGCAATTGGTGCCGGGCCTGTGCCTCCAGAGCAAATAAGGCGTTGAGATCTTCCAAGAAAAACGGGTCTCGCATGGCGGCAAGCGGGAGCGCGTAGTCTCTCGGTCAGGGGGACGCTTGCAATAGGGGGTCCGCCCGATTTCAGCGTTATAGCAGGGGCTGTCCATAAAGTCACCCGCTTTCCCAACACGGTGCGGGACGGGGCGGAACGGTGCAATATGCCCTTGCACAGCGAGCCGCATAAGCTACGCATTTGGCGATGGCCAGTCTCTCTCCTACCGATGTCGTCCGCCTTGCCAGTGACTTGATCGCCGCGCCCAGTGTGACCCCGGCGACGGGGGCGGTTTTCGACGTGCTGGAGGCCGCACTGACCCCGCTGGGCTTTGCGGTTCATCGCAGCATCGATGGCGAAGCGCCGGATGGGCCGGTTGAGAATCTGATTGCCGTGCGCGGCAATAGTGGTCGGCATGTCGCCTTTGCGGGCCATGTCGATGTGGTGCCGGTCGGCGCTGGCTGGAGCAGCGATGCATTCACGCCCACGATCCGCGGCGAGCTGCTGCACGGGCGCGGGGCGGTGGATATGAAGGGCAGTATCGCGGCGTGGATTGCGGCAGCAGCGGCCGTGCCTGCGGAGGCGGGGACCATCAGCCTGCTGATCACTGGCGATGAGGAAGGCCCGGCGATCCACGGCACCCGCGCGCTGATGCGGCATATGGCAGCGCTGGACGTGCGACCTGATGCGATATTGGTCGGCGAACCGAGCAGCGCGGCGCGGCTGGGCGATACGGTGAAGATCGGGCGGCGCGGGAGCCTCAACATCTGGATTACCGTGCCGGGCAAGGAGGGGCATGTCGCCTATC
>JANOPV010000365.1:0-7130 GCA_031422035.1 Sphingomonas sp.
GGGCCTCCCCCGTGGTCACAGTGAACGCGGCGGGAATGGCAATGGCGGCGCACCCCATGGTGCCCAGTCGGTCGTAAAGCGCGCCAAAACGTAAGTCGTAACAGATCGTTAGACCGAGGCGACCAAGCGGTGTCTCGGCTGTGACGATAGCATCGCCGGGCGCATAACTGCTCGATTCGCGCCAGGTTTCGCCGGTCGCCAGCTGGACGTCGAACAAATGCAGCTTGTCGTAATGCGCGATAATGTCGCCGCTGGGAGCTATCAGGTGGCTGCGATTCACCCAGCGTGGCGCGTGAGCAGGGTCGGCAATCGGGGCGGAACCCAGATGCAGCCAGATCCCGTTGGCCATCGCGGCGGCACTGAGCGCGTCGATGGCCCGGCCCATCGCATCGCTTTCTACCGTTTTCGTCGCTCGCGCGCGGTCGCGGTCAAGCAACAGCGCCATTTCTGGGGTGAACAGCATGACCGCGCCGCCCGCCGCCGCTCGTTCGATGGCGTCGACGATGGTCGCGACATTGGCATTGAGGTCTGTGCCGCTGGTCATTTGCAGCACAGCGATAGATGTGGTGTCCGCTGTCATTGCCATTCGCCTCGCATTTGCCCAAACATAGTGCAGCGCCCCCGCATCTGCCGCAAGGCAGACCATGTTGTTCAGCACCGCGAAAGATTGACCTTATATGCCCGTAGCGATGACATTGACCTCTCGCCGCACGCTCGGCTCACTCTCCGCCGCCGCCCTGGGACTATTATTGATCGTCGGCAGTGCGCCTTGGTCCGCGCTGGCGCAGACGGCGCCCACGCGCGCGACCGGCCCCGTCGTTGCCGGATCGCCCGGTTCGCCCGGTTCGCCCACAGTGCAGGTGGACCGGCGGGCGTGGCTGTATGAAGGCACCGACATTCCGCGCGATGCCGGGTGGCGGTTTGGTACCATGCAAAACGGCTTACGTTTTGCCGTGCGCCGGACGGGCGTGCCGCCGGGGCAGGTCTCCATCCGCTTGCGCGTCGATGTTGGCTCGCTGCACGAGGGGCCCGGTGAAGAAGGCTGGGCGCATCTGATCGAGCATCTGGCGTTCCGCGAATCACGCTATCTGCAAAGCGGGGAGGCGCGGCGGGAGTGGCAGCGGCTCGGGGTTGCCTTTGGGTCGGATAGCAATGCGACGACCGGGCCGACCGCCACCACCTACCAACTCGATATTCCGGCAGCGACGCCGCAGAGCTTGCAGGACAGTATGCGCCTGTTGTCGGGTATGATCCGTGAGCCGGTACTAAGCACAGCGACAGTAGACGCCGAACGCCCGATTGTGATGGCCGAGCGCCGCGAGCGTGACGGGGTGCAGGAACGTCTGGCCACCGCGAGCCGCGAGCATTTCTTTGCCGGACAGCCACTGGCGCATCATTCGCCCATCGGTTTTGATACCAGCCTGACCGCCGCCAATGATGTTGGTATTCGGGCGTTTCATCAGCGCTGGTATCGGCCTGAGCGGGTGGTGATTGCCATTGCCGGTGACCTTGATCCCGCGCTTTTGGAACAAGCGATTACTGCACATTTTGGTGACTGGCGCGTGAGCGGCATGGCCCCGGCGGAGCCCAACTTCGGGACGCCTGACCCAAGCCGCACCGTCGCGCGGGTGGTGGTGGAGGCAACCCAGCCGATGGTCGTCAGCCTAGCCACGGTGCGGCCCTGGCAACGGGTGACCGATAGCGTTGTCTACACCCAAGGCTTGATGCTCGACAGCCTCGCTAGCCAGATTATCAACCGGCGGCTGGAGGAACGGGCGCGTGCCGGGGGGCGCTTTCTGGCGGCAGAAGTCGACATGGATAAGCCGAGCCGGTCGGCGGACATCACCAATATCACCGTCGTCCCGCTAGAGGGCGCATGGCGTGAAGCCATGACCGAGGTGCGGACCATCGTCGCGACGGCGCGCGAGGTCGCTCCGACCGAGGCGGAAATTACCCGTGAATTCGCCAATGTCGAAACCTATCTGGCGCGTGAAGCCGCCAATGCGCAGAATGAGGCGGCGACCAAACAGGTCGATGACCTGATGCACGCAGTCGACATCGGCGAGACGACGACGTCGCCCGAACATGCGCTGGGGCTGTGGCGCTCGATTCGCGCATTGGCGACGCCGCAGCGGATGCTGGCGCAGACGCAGGGGATTTTTGCTGGCACGGTGCAGCGGGTGTTTATGACGACGCCGCAGCCGATTGACGGCCTGGAGACGCAGCTCGCGGCGCTGGTGGCAACGCCGGTGCGGGCGGCGGGGAATGCGGCGGCGGAAGGCCCGGCGCTGACATTTGCCGACCTCCCGCGGCTTGGCAGGGCTGGGACCATGGTCTCCCGCAGTCCGGTGCCGCAGCTCGACATGGAGCGGTGGGAATTATCGAACGGCGTTACTGCTATCGTCCGCCAGACCACTATCGAGCCGGGCAAGGTACGTATTCGCGTGCGCTTTGGCGCTGGGCGGCGCGGGATCGCGCCTAATGCCCCGAACCTGCTGTGGGCGGGCGAAACCGCGTTGGTCGACAGCGGCATCGGTCGTTACGACCAGAGCGCGCTCGACCGACTGGTCAGTGGCCGGCAAATCGGCATGGGTTTTGGCGTCGATGATGATGCGTTCGAGTTCGACGCGGAAACTACGCCCGGCGACCTGCACGATCAGTTGCAGCTGCTGGCCACCAAGCTGGTGCATCCCGGCTGGCAGGCCAATCCGGTGGTGCGTGCGCGTGCTGGCCGCTTGCTCAGCTACGACCTGCTGCGCGCAACGCCGATGTCCGTGGTAGAAAATGAGCTGCAGGGCATCGTCTATTCCAATGACAGACGGTTTTTGCCACCGAGCCGGGCGGCGGTCGAAGCGCTGTCCCCAGCGGCGTTTCGGGCATTCTGGGAACCGCAACTGACGCGGGGGCCAGTGGAGATATTGGTGTTTGGGGATACCGCGGGGATCAATCTGGAGCAGATGCTGCTGGAGACATTTGGTGCGATGCCGCGTCGTCAGCCGTTGCCGACGGTCGCTGCGGGCGTTGATGTGCGCCCGATGGCACCGCCCACCGCACCGATCCGGCTGGGTCACCGGGGTGAGGCCAGCCAGGCTGCCGCTGTTGTCGCCTATCCCACTGGTGGCGGGCTGACTGACATTCGCACGGGTCGGCAACTGGATGTGCTGGCGGAGATCTTCAACGACCGGCTTTACGACCGGCTGCGCGACCAATCTGGCGCTAGCTATAGCCAGGCGGTATCGAGCACCTGGCCGGAAACCTTTGCCAGCGGCGGGTATCTGTTCGTCGGCGGCCTGGTCCAGCCACAGGACAGCGAACTGCTGTATCGGTTGACGCGTGAGATTTCGGCGGAACTGATTGCGACCCCAGTGACAGTCGATGAGTTGCAACGGGCACGCACGCCGTTGATCGAGCGGATTGTGCGCGCGTCGTCTGGCAACATGTTCTGGATGCATTATGTTGAAGGCGGGAGTCGCGATCCGGCGGTTTTTGCCGCGCTGTTGCGCTACGTCCCCGACATTGCACAGACGACGCCGGCTGATATTCAGCGCCTCGCCGCGCTGTATCTGCCGCCCAATCGCGGCATCCCAGTGCTGGTGCTGCCTGAGGCGTTAGTAGCGGGTGGCCCAGTGGCGGCAACGCCGACGCGGTAGGGTTTGGAAGCGCGAAAGTCTTAACGTCGCCCCGGCACCGCCTGTCGGGCGCGCGGCTCTTCGTCGAGGTCGCCGAGCGTCATGATCCGCCGCCGTTCGCGGGCGCGGTGCTCGTGGACCGAAGCGATGACTGGTCCGACGGCGACGCCGATGTCAACGAGGACGGCCTCAGCTAGTTGCAGCGATCCTTCGAGCGCCTCTGGCACCGCGTCACTCGCGCCGGCCTGATAGAGGCGCGCCGCTTCGGCGGTATCGCGAGCGCGGCTGATGATGGGCAGGTCAGGATAGCGTTCCCGCAGACGCTGGGTCAGGCGCACATGCTGGCCCGGATCGTCCATGGTGATGACGACGGCGTCGAGGGTGAGCGCCGCCAGCCCATCGGCAAAGCGCGCGCGGGCGGCATCAGCCATGCGGACGCGATAACCGCGCACCCGGGCGCGGGCGACGGCATCGGGGTCGGCCTCAACCGCCAGATAGGCGCGGCCATGTTCGGCGAGCAGATCAGCGACGACCTGGCCGACCCGGCCGAAACCGATGATGAGAACGACAGGCTCGCCGGGTTCAGCGAGCGGCTCGGTCTGCGCAGTGTCGAGCCGCCGGGCGACGAGATGGCCAGCGCGGGCGAGCAGCGGGGTGATGGTGAGGCCGATTGCGGTGACCATCTGCCAGAAGGCGGCGTCGCCCGCGGCGATTAGCCCGGCTTGGAGCGCGGCAGCGAGCACGATCAGGGTGGTCTCCGACGGGCTGGCCATCAGCAAGCCGACTTCCGCCGCGGTGCCCCAGCGCGCGCCGGTCATCCGCAACAGCGCGCCAGTGACGGCGGCATTGATCGCGACAATGCCGAATACGGCGGCGGCGAGTGTCGGCCAGTCGGCGGCGATGGCGGACAGATCGACACTCATACCGACAGTGAGCAGGAATACACCGAGTGCGAGGCCCTTGAACGGCGCGGTGATCGCCTCAACCTCACCATGATAATCAGTCTCGGCGATCATTAGCCCGGCGAGCAGTGCGCCGACGATGGGCGACAGGCCGACGCTGGTGGTCGCCAACGCCGCGGCGATGACGACGAGCAAGCTGGCGGCAAGGAACAGCTCAGGGTTTTTGGCCCGTGCGGCTTGAGCAAACAGCGGCGGCAGCAGGAACCAACCCGCTAGGACGAGACCGGCGACGACGGCGGCGCCCTGCCACGCAATTGTCAGCAGGTCGTTCACCGTATCACCGCCGAGCGATGGGGCGAGCGCGCCGAGGATGAAGATAATCGGCACCAGCGCCAGGTCTTCAAACAACAGCATCGAAAAGGCAGTGCGCCCGACCCGGGTCTGGGTGCCAGCGATTGGCAGCACCAGCGCGGTTGAGGATAAAGCAAGCGCAACGCCGAGCCCCAGTGCGGCGGTGACACTGTAACCAACCAGCATGAGCGCTAGCGCGATGGCTAGTCCGCTGCCCAGTAGTTCGACCGCACCATAGCCGAACACATGTTTGCGCATCGTCCACAGCCGCCGAAACGACAGTTCGAGGCCGATGGAAAAGAGCAGCATGATAATGCCGAGCTCGGCAAAGGGCGCAATGGCACCTGCATCAGAAATCGATACATAATACAGCCAAGGATAGTCATCGACGAGGGCGCCAAGCCCAAATGGACCAACCGCAATGCCCACCAAAATGAAGCCGATGATCGGGCTGATCCGAATTCGCGCAAAGGCAGGGATGACCACACCCGCAGCGCCGAGAATCACCAGCGCGTCGGAGAGGGCAACGTTGGCGAGGCTTAAGTGCATGGGATAGGCTTACCGGAGCCCAAACGCTACGTCACCCTGGTAGGCTGCGAACATTCAGCGATAGGTCAGGCGAATGCGGGCGTCGTTGGCTATGCTGCGATCATGCAGCGGGGGGTTGAACGCCGAGCCGTCCGGGCGCACGCCGAGTGCTGTCGTCCCAACGGATGCGCTGGCGATGGCCTGCTCGCTGCGATACCAGATTGAGACCCGGCGGCTACCACAGCCACCAACCGCACCAAACATTGCCCGTTGAACCACGCTAAAACTATTATTCGCAAAGGCCCAGTAGACGCGGCACATCAGCCGCGCGTCGCCCATCCGGAAATTTGCTTCGCTACCACCTGGCGAAAAAGTTTGCGGACGGATGCGGATCTGACGCCGTCCGGCATTGGTCTGCAATCGCCAGTTGCCGCTGAGGATACGGTCGGCGGGCAGGGTGAATTCCCCCGCCGCATCAATCGGCAGATCAATCCGTTCGGCCCCGCTGACTAGCCTGATTTCGAGGCCGTCGGCTTCCGACGCCGGGATGACCCGCCAGCGCAAGTTCGCCTGCGGCGCGAACGCGGCCCGGTGTTGCTGAAACGCGCGCACCGCATCGCGCAACTGGTCAGCGGTCAGCCGGTATCCGCTACTGCCCATGCCGGTGACGATAATGTCTTCGCCATCGGCAATGGCTGCATCGGTGGTTGTGGCGGGCGGTGCTTGCGCCACCAAGGGTGAAGCGCCACCTGCCAGTAAAATTATTGCCAGTACAACAGCGCGAGCACTCAATTCCATGTCCCCATCGCGGTTTCGAGATTGGCGCGGATAGCCTCGAAAAACTGTTCGGTGGTCATCCATTTCTGGTCGGGGCCAATAAGGATTGCCAGATCTTTGGTCATGTCGCCATTTTCGACGGTGTGGATGCAGACGCGCTCCAGCGTTTCGGCAAAGCGAACGACGTCGGGCGTTTCGTCAAACTTGCCGCGATAATGGAGCCCCTGGGTCCAGGCGAAGATCGAGGCGATGGGGTTGGTCGAGGTCGCCTTGCCCGCCTGATGCTGACGGAAGTGGCGGGTGACGGTGCCGTGCGCGGCTTCGGCCTCGATTGTTTTGCCATCGGGGGTCATCAGCACACTGGTCATCAGTCCGAGCGAACCGAAACCCTGCGCGACCTGATCCGACTGCACATCGCCATCATAATTCTTGCACGCCCAGACGAACTTGCCGTGCCATTTGAGCGCGGAGGCGACCATGTCGTCGATCAGACGATGTTCGTAAACGATGCCAGCGGCGGCGAAGCGGTCCTTGAACTCGCTCTCATAGACATCCTGGAAGATGTCCTTGAAGCGGCCGTCATAGGCCTTGAGGATCGTGTTCTTGGTCGACAGATACACCGGCCATTGGCGGTTGAGGCCGTAATTGAGGCTGGCGTAGGCAAAGTCGCGGATGGAATCGTCGAGATTATACATGCCCATGGCGACACCGGAGGAGGGAAACTGGAACACCTCCTTGTCGATGACGGTGCCGTCTTCGCCCTCAAACACCATCCGCAGTTTGCCGGGGCCTGGAACTAGGAAATCAGTGGCTTTATATTGATCGCCAAAGGCATGGCGACCGACGACAATCGGCTCCGTCCAGCCGGGGATCAGGCGCGGGACGTTCTTGATGACGATAGGTTCGCGAAAGACGACACCGCCCAGGATGTTGCGGATCGTGC
>JANOPV010000366.1:0-11110 GCA_031422035.1 Sphingomonas sp.
CTGCGCACGGTCCGCAAAATGCCCACATTTGACGTGGTTGACGCGCATTTTTTTCATCCTGATGGCGTGGCGGCGGCATTAACGGGGCGGGCGCTTGGCCTGCCCTATCATGTCCACGCGCGCGGCAGCGACATCGTCATCTGGGGTGCTCGCGCCGACACCGGGCCAGGCATTCGCGCTGCGGCAATGGGGGCTGGCGGCATTTCGGCGGTGAGCAGCGCACTGCGCGACATCATGGTCGCCCACGGCTTTCCGTCGGACCGGATCCACGTCCACTATACCGGCGTTGATGCGATGCTGTTTCGTCCTTTCGATCGGGCGGCGGCGAGGGCTGGCCTCAATCTCGATGCCGGGCCAGTGCTCCTCAGCGTCGGCACGGTGAATAACAATAAGGGGCAACATCTCGTAATTGCCGCGCTTCCGGAGATTCCTGACGCAACCTATTTGATAGCTGGCACCGGCCCCGACACAGCGGCACTAGCGGCACAGGCTGCAGCTTTGGGTGTCGCCAACCGCGTCCGCTTTCTTGGCGCAGTCGGCGGCGCGGACATGCCCGCGCTGTATAGCGCCGCCGACATCATGCTGTTGCCGAGCGCCAGCGAAGGGCTCGCCAATGCCTGGGTTGAGGCGATGGCGTGCGGCACGCCGGTGATCGCCGCCGACATTCCTCAAGCGCGAGAAGCTCTCACCGGGCCGGACTGCGGGCGAATAGTGCCGCGCAAGGCGGGGGCGATTGCCGACGCGGTGCTCGCCCTGCTGGCGGCACCGCCTGACCGCGCGGCATTATCAGCGGCAACCCACGCGCGCTTTAGCTGGGACCGACACGGCGCTGCGCTCGCCGAACATCTGCGAGGTATAGCAGCGCGACGCTGAAAATAATGGAATGATGGGTTGGTAGCGGAGGAGGGACTCGAACCCCCGACACGCGGATTATGATTCCGCTGCTCTAACCAGCTGAGCTACTCCGCCCCATAACGAGGCACCGCGATTGCGGTGATCTGGCGCGCGGGCTTTAGAATGCAGCGCCGAAGTGGTCAAGCGGCCTTGCCGGTAAAGCCATATCGCCGCGCCAATTGCCATGACCCGCCCTGATAATGCCATGCCGCAAGGCCGGTTATGGACAACGGACGCGGGCGGAACTCAGCTGCCAACGCCGCGTGCAGCGCGCGCGCCACCGGAGCCTCAACCTTGTTCTGAATGGTGATGTGCAAACGCGGGCGTCCCTGATCCTGCGGGATCAGATCATCCGCAAACCATTCGGCGATCCGTTCGCGCATGGTCAGCAACATCGGCGATTCGACCCGGTAGGCGACGCCGCGGCCGAGGAACATGACGTCATTGAGCCGCGCCGACGGCGGGCGATAGTCACGCGCGAGATCAGCCATCAACCGCAGCAGCTCGGGCAACCGCGCGGGTGGTAGGTGGTGGAACAGGCTGATATGTGCAGGGACAAGGTTGCGCTCTGGCGGGTAATGCGCGCGGCGCAAGGCCTCCGCCCAACCGAAGTCGGCGGTGCCCAGCAACGCGGTGACGATGATCGGGGTGGAGAGTGATATTGTCGACATGCGGTTCCCTACGCCACCATCCACACGATGCCCAAGTGCCGCTTGCAAAATCTAGCGGCAAGGCCGACCATTGTCGCATATGAGGATATGGGGGGAATCCTAATGCACGCACCAAAATGGCTGACTTGGGTCGGCGTCATCGCGCTTTTGTGGAATCTGATGGGGCTGGCAGCCATAGGCTATGACAGCTTTGCGACGCCCGAGGGACTAACAGCAGCACAGCAGGCAATCGTCGCGACAACGCCGCTCTGGGCGAAAATCGGCAGCTGGGTTGCCGTAACAACTGGCGTCCTCGGGTCAATAGGGCTGCTCCTGAAGCGCCAGTGGGCGGCATCTCTGCTATCGCTCTCCTTGCTCGGCGTCATCGCGCAATATGTCTGGCTGGTAATTCTCTCCGGCGCCAACGCGGCTTTCGGCGATGCGGTGGTTGTGATGCAATCGGCGGTGCTAATCATCGCCTTAGCGTTGATGTTCCTCGGTCGTCATGCCGCGCGCAAAGGCTGGCTGACCTAGGCGCGCGCTACTCCGCCGCCTCCGCCGCCGCCCGCGCCGCGCGGATTTCCCGCCAGCGATCATGATTGGCGCGGTGTTCGCCATAGGTGCGGGTGAAGACATGACCACCAGTGCCATCGGCGACAAAGAACAGATAGTCGTGCGTCTCCGGGTTGAGCGCCGCCATCAGCGACGCGCGCCCCGGATTGGTGATCGGCCCCACCGGCAGCCCTGCCATCGCATAGGTATTATAGGCATTGACCGCGTCGAGTTCAGACCGGCGGATCGCGCGGCCCAACGGACGGCCACGCGTCGTTAGATATATGGCGGTCGGGTCGGCCTGCAGCCGCTCACCCTGCCGCAGCCGGTTGGTGTAGACTCCCGCAACCCGGCGGCGCTCCTCAGGCTTAGCGGTTTCTTTCTCGATGATCGAAGCCAGCGTCATCGCCTCAGTACGGTTACGTACCATAGCGCGCGGGCTGCGCTGCGCCCACGCCTCAGCAAAAGCGCGGTTCATCGCCGCCTGCATCCGCGCGACGACCGCCGCCCGGGTTTCGCCGCGCCCATAAGCATAAGTATCTGGCAGGATCGAGCCTTCTTCGGGCACCGGTATCTCGCCAGTCAGGTGCGCCGCCGCCATCAGCCGGTCATGCACCATCACCGCGGGCATCCCCTCAGGGATCATTACAAACCTCTGCACCGTGCGACCGGACTGGATCAGGGCATAGACATCGAGCGCACTCGTCCCGGCCTCCACCTCATATTCGCCCGGCTTGATTGGCTCGTCGGATCCTAACAGCCGCACTTCGCGCATGAACGCAGAGGCATCGCTGATTGCCCCTGCATCCTCCATGATCTGAGCCGCGCGGGTCACGCTGCTACCCTCAGGGATCAGAAAGCTGGTGTCGCGTTCTGCGCCACCCGCACAAGCGGTGACGAAGAGCATTAGAAAGAGGGTCAGGAAACGGCGCATCAGCGTCAATCCATAGCCCTCATAATCAGGCTGGCGTTAGTACCGCCAAAACCGAAACTATTGTTGAGCACCGCCTTCACCCGCCGCTTTTTCGCGACCAGGGGCACGAGATCAACGCCGTCGGTGCCCTCATCCGGATTTTCCAGGTTGAGCGTTGGCGGCACGATCTGATCACGGATGGCGAGGATGCAAAAAATGCTCTCAACCGCCCCGGCGCCACCCAACAAATGGCCAATCGCGGACTTGGTGCTGCTCATCGAAACCGTGCTGATTGCATCGCCGAACAGCTGCTTTACCGCGCCCAGCTCAATCGTGTCGGCCATGGTCGATGTGCCGTGGGCGTTGATATAATCTATGTCAGCCGGGGTCATCCCTGCCTTTTTCAGCGCCATCTGCATCGACCGGAACGCGCCGCTGCCCTCAGGATGCGGCGCCGTGACATGGTGCGCATCGCCCGACAGGCCATAGCCGACAACCTCAGCATAAATGGTCGCGCCGCGGGCCTTGGCATGTTCATATTCTTCTAGGCAGACGACACCTGCGCCCTCCCCCATCACGAACCCGTCGCGGTCGCGGTCATAGGGGCGGCTGGCGCGTTCGGGCTCATCGTTGAATGCGGTGCACAGCGCCCGCGCCTGCGCAAACCCGGCTATACCGATAGGGCAGATGGTCGCCTCTGCGCCGCCGGCGAGCATGATGTCGGCGTCGTCGTCGCGGATCATGCGCGCGGCATCCCCGATTGAATGCGCGCCGGTTGAACAGGCGGTGACCACCGCATGGTTCGGACCCATCAGCCCGTATTTGATGCTGACCTGGCCAGAGATCAGATTGATGAGGCGACCGTGGACGAAATGCGGCGAAACACGCCCCGGCCCTTTCTCGGCCAGCAACAGCGATTCGCTCTCAATGCCCGGCAATCCGCCAATGCCCGAGCCAATCGAGCAGCCCGCGCGCAGCCGCATCTCATAGGGCATCTCCGTCAGCCCGGCATCTTCGAGCGCCTGTCCGGCGGCGTCGATGCCAAAGATGATGAACGGATCAACTTGCCGCTGCACCTTATGGTCGACGCGCTTGCTGGGATCAAAACCATAAGGATGGTCGGCGGGCTTTACCTCGCAGGCGATATGGCATTTCTGATCGCTGCTATCGAAATGGGTGATCCGCCCCGCACCGGACATCGACGCCAGGATATTAGCCCACGCCGTCTCCACATCGCACCCCAAGGGCGTGACCAGACCCAGACCCGTAACGACAACCCGGCGCATACCAACTCTCCGATAATTTTCTGGCGTCTAAACGCGCAACAGGCTCAAACCCGATCTGGGCTGAGCCTGTCGCAGCCCTGTACCTCACCTGCCTATAGAGCAGAAAGGACCACCCTTCGACAAGCGCCGGGCCCAGGGAGGGTGAGCGGTGGTCCGCTTACCCGTTATTGGCGTCGATGAACGCAATCGCGTCCTTCACAGTGCCAATCTTTTCCGCCGCATCATCGGGGATTTCGACACCAAATTCTTCTTCAAAGGCCATGACCAGCTCGACAATGTCGAGGCTGTCGGCACCCAGATCATCGATGAAGCTGGCTTCCTCGGTAACCTTGTCAGCCTCTACGCCGAGATGCTCGACGACGATCTTCTTCACCCGGTCTGCGGTGTCGCTCATTACGGTGTTCCCTTAACAGTCTGAACGAAAGTTCGCTCTAGCCGTAAAGGGCAGATGGGCGGGGCGCAAGAGGGGGCGGCTCCGTTGCGGTGCATTGGCCCGATGCACTGCCGAACGATACGTGCCTAGCTAATCCGGCGATATTCGGTCCAGCGGATCGGATCCTGAGCAAATACGCGCATCGCTGCCTCAAAATCCTCGCGATTTGAAAAGCTGCAGGTGCGTCGACCTAGCAAGCCACCGATGATGACCCGGCTTCCGGGCGCTAACCGCCGCGTGCCATCACACACCGGCAGCGCCAGCTGGTAGCCATTGTCGATCACGTTGACGATGCCGTAGACCGCGCGGTCCAGACCCAACATTTCTACTTCGACAACATATAAGCGGTCAAAGCCTGGGACGTCGCTCAACGGCACCAGCATGGCAGTTTGCGGATCATCATCGCTATCGCCCAGATTACGGACAATTACACGTCCATCGGGGCGATAGGTGACGCGAACGTTGGTTGCCGAACTGATGTCCGCGGTGGCGAGCGCATTGACCCGCTGATCCTGCCCGGTCGGGTCTTCAATATTACGGATACGATAGGTGCCAGCGGGGATCGCCGCGACAGCTTCGTCTATCGCGTAAAACTTAGGGCCGAGCCAGCAGCCGGAGAGGGTCAATACCAAGCCCGCTGCGACCGCAACCTTCATCAATCGCTGTATCATGCTAACCCCTCCCGATGTGCCGCGCGTCACACAGCAAAAAGCCCTCCAAAGGGTCTCGGGCAGTCGGGATGTATCGGAGGTGAACTAACTGCGTAAAATCGCGACTAGACCGCCGCTCAGAGCATCGCCATCCCGCCGTTCACATGCAGCGTCTGCCCTGTCACATAGCCGGCCTCGCGGCTCGCCAGATACACCGCGGCGGCCGCAATATCGGCGCCCTCACCCATCTTGCCCATCGGGATGCGGGCGTTGAGCGCGTCCTTTTGTGCGTCGGGTAACGCCTCAGTCATCGCGCTCGATATGAACCCCGGGGCGATACAGTTTGCAGTCACCCCCCGGCTGGCCAGTTCCTGCGCGACCGATTTGGTCATGCCGATCAGGCCCGCCTTGGACGCCGCATAATTGGCCTGCCCCGGATTGCCGGTGACACCGACCACCGATGTGACCGAGATGATCCGGCCGAACCGCTGCTTCATCATGGGCCGGGCGGCGGCGCGCATCAGCCGGAACGCGCCCTCCAGATTGATCCGCAGCACTTGCTCCCACTCCTCATCCTTCATGCGCATGAGCAAGTTGTCGCGGGTGACGCCGGCGTTGTTGACCAAGATGTGCAGCTCTCCGCCCAGCGCTTCAACCGCGGCGGGCACCAGCGCATCAACCGCAGCGCCATCGCCTAAGTCGCAAACGAGCGTCACATGATCGCCGCCCAGCTCAGCGGCGAATCCGGCCAGCTTGTCCGCGTTACTGCCCGACAGCGCCAATCGTGCGCCCTGCGCCGCCAACCCGCGCGCTATCGCGGAGCCGATGCCACCGCTGGCACCGGTGACGAGGGCGGTCATTCCTGAAAGGTCGAACATGGTTCCGTCGCCTATTTACTGCGTCAAGAAATCGCGGCTCATATCCTGAGCGGAAATGCGCGCGGCGATCCACGCGCCGATGAAGGTGCCGGTTTCATTGGACATTGCCAGCCCGGACGCGGCGAGGATCGGCATGATTATGCCAATGTCCGCAGCATCCGGCCCCGGCCCCTCGCGACGCGCAAACAGCATCAACCGCTGCATCGTGCGTCTCAGCTGCGCCTGGTCTGACGCATCGATGGCCACATCGATCTCCGTCAATTTTTCCGGGGTGACGGGCGAATTGGCGCGCAGCCCGCGTTGCAAAACTGCACCGCGATAATAGGATATAGCCGAAGTCTGTGCCTGCGCGCTCCAACTATGGGTTGCAGCACAGGCCTGCGCGCGATCCTCAATCATGGCTGCGATCGGTGCTGGCATGTCCGCCAGCGCCCGGAAATCGACACTGGCAGCATAAGCATCCATCGCGGTCGTCTGTTCAGCGGAATAGCCGTTCGCAATGCAGGCCAGATTTTCTGCGGCGAGCGCAGGGGTAGCAATCAGCATTGGCGCGGCCAGCATCAGCGCGCGCGTCATCAGTCTGTTCATGAAGGCTCCTTTGCCAAAGCAGCGTCATCCCTGCCCAAGCCGGTGCCGTCAAGCGGCATTAGTGCAGCGCGGGAAGCACCGGTGCTGGCGGATCTTCGACGGAGCGCGCCAAATCGGTCTGGTGGAGTAAAAACGCCTGTCTGATACCGATCCCTTTTAGCGAGAGGTCATCAAACATCACCACGTTGAAATGGTCTTTCAGCCGGAAATACGCTTGCTCTGATACCAGAATACAGCCCTCGCCTGCGGCTGCCTCAAGTCGGCTGGCCAGATTCACCGCCTCGCCCCAGCAATCAAAGGCGGGGCGCTTGCTGCCGATGACCCCAGCGACAATTGGCCCGATATGCAGGCCGATGCGCATGCTGACCGGATAGCCCAGGTCGCTGGCCACCTGGTTGATGACGCCCTGCGCTGCGATGGCAAAACGCGCGGCGGCGATGCAGTGATGGTCGCGGTTATCATCGCTCGATATGCCGCCCACCGCCATGTAGGCATCACCGACGGTCTTGATCCGGTCGAGACCATGTTGATTGGCGAGTTGGTCGAATTCGCCGAAAATGCGGTTCAGCGTTTCGACCAGATGGCGCGGGCCGATGCGTCCGGCCAGCTCCGTAAAACCAACCAGGTCCGCAAAGACGATGGTTACTTCGCCATAAGTGTCAGCAATCGGGCTTTCCCCGCGTTCGATCCGTTCGACCACCGATTTCGGAATCATCGAATATAGCAGATCCTCAATCCGCGCTTTGGATCGTTCGAGCAGAATGTCGTCGACGACCCCCAGCTTGGCCTCACGCTGGCGCCACCAGACAGCGACCCCGCCAAGCGCGGCAGCAACAATCAGATACATCGCATTAGCCAGCATCAATCCATTGGGGCCGTTGAGTTGCAGCAGCAGTTCGATATCGATCACCCGCCCGCGCATCACCGAACCAATATAGTTGACGACGATCACCGTTGCCACAACCGCATAATAACGCAGCCGCATCGGCGCCACCGTGCAGGCGAACATCAGCAACAGGATGATCCCGGACGTGCCGTAATCGAACGCACGCGGGACATAAGAATAGATTGCCGAAAGCATCAGCCCGGCAAAAAGCAGAGCGCCCGCAACGACCTCCTCCTGAAACCGCCGTAACCTTGGGAATTCAAGGACCATTGCCAAGCAAAACAGGCTGAGCACCACAATCATGCGCAGCAAAGCGGTCTGGGACCACACCTTTTCGCGATCCAATTTTGGGGTCAGCGCCCAATCCCAGATGGCAAATGCGCCAAAAAGTAGCGCGCCAACAATGATCGCAATCTGGGCCGCGCGCCGATAATGCAGGATATAGTCGCGGTGGAACCGCGCGCTGATTGCCTCTGGCGTAATCGCTTCGGTCATGGCGGCCCCCCTGCCGACACAGCATCGGCCAGCCCGCTACTTAGCGCGCCGTTCCCCCCAGAACCGTGTCACCGGTCACACTAGCAGGAATTTTTCTGCCGCACAGGGTCGGCGCGGTCAGTTCGCACGTTGGCGTTGCAGTTGCGGCGCGAAATTCAGGCGGCGGATTTCGCCAATGCGGCCCTGCTCCATCCGCCCTTCGACCAGTTCATAGCCCATCAGCGCAAAGATGCGAGGGCCATAAAAAATCGGCCGGGCATTGCCGTACCAGTCGGTGCAGGAGGCGAGGCAATTGTCCTGCACCACTCTTCCATCATCGGCATCGAGCTGCCCTGCGGGCACCAATTGCCGGGACCGGCGGTTGAGGAAAAACAGGCCGGAGCCCGAATTCAGGAAGCTGTTGCGGTTGGTTGGAGTCCGCGACACCGGCAGACCGAGCAGTCCATCGCTGCCGTCGGCATTGTCGCCGCGATAATAATAAGCATGGCTGCGACTCTCCCCCTCCCGCGCGCCAGTCAGGGCATAGCTGTCAGCAGCGCGCGGCGTTCCGGACAGGTCGATGGTCTGGAACACCAAATTGTTTTCGCCATTGTCATCACGAGTGCCGATTACCATCCCGTCGCGGCCCATTTGGTCGATCCTTGTCACGGACAGGGTCGTTGGCAACTGGGTGACCACCCGGTTGGCCAGCCCCACCACAGTGATGCGCGGCCCGACGACATCACCCCAATTGACGGGCTTTGGCGTATTGCCCGGGCGGCGCTGCTCATCAACGTCGCCAGCATAAAGCAAATGCCCCCCGACGAACCGGTTCTGAAGGTCATTCAGCGCGCCTCCACCCGGCAACGGCTGATACCGGTGCGGCGGGGCCATGCGGTTGCCGTTGCCAAAATCGGCATAGGACAGGCGCAGCAGCGCGATGTCACCCCGACCAGTTTCCGGGGCCCACATCCGGTCGCCGCCCTCATCATTGCGAACCAGGACGTTGAGCGCACCGGGATCGGCTCGAAAACTGAACTGGTCGGTCGGATTGCCCCACACGCCGACGGCCTGCGGGTTGGTCCCGTTCAGCGGGATGCGATAGAGCATTGAGCGCAGCCCGCCTTCATTGTCGTCGTCGCTTTGACCGCCGCTGAACACGTCACCAGTCCACACATAGACAGCATCCTGCGCCACATAAAAATTACGCGATTCGGAGCCGAGGATAACGGTCGCCGAGCAATCAAGTTCGGCAGCGGCAAGGTCGCAGCTGGTGACGCTGTGCGTGGTGTCGATATTGGCATTGGTCGAACGGCGGACCATGTCGGCGACGAACACGCGGCGTGGCGTGGCCAGGCGCTCAAAGCCCGCCTCCGGCCCGCCACGGGTCCAGCGGCGCAGACCCGGCAGGCTGTCGCCGATTTCTCCGCCTGCTTCATTGTAGAATTGTAACGGCGCATAGACCACCAGCCGCGACCCGATCAGCCGCGACGCATAATTGCGCGACGAATAATAATCGTTCGAGCGCAGATGATGGGTATCACGATAGGTCAGCTGACCGTCATCGGAAATGCGGAACCGGTTAATCTCCGTGCCGCTGCGCTGATAATTAAAGCCGATGACGACCACCATGTCGCCGCTGACCAGCATCTCGTCATACCAGGCCCCCTGCCCGCCGCGATCCGATGGCGGAAAGGCGTCGACAACATCGATGGTGCGCAATGCGCTGCCGGTCGTGCCGCCGGTATCGACTGTGAACAATCGCCCGCGCCGCAGGATAACCAGATGCGTGCCGTGAGTTTTGACGATGCCGCCTTCATCGACGTTCGCGGTCTGATTGTTGGTGATGCCCGGCGCAGCCTCGCGGGCGGCGGTGCCGGTGACGATGATGCGGTCATTCTCGCCTTCTGACGCGAAAGTGGGGCTGTCCATCGTTGGTGAAGGCGTGACCGGCGCGGGGACGCCTGGCGGTGGCGGTGGCGGTGGCGGTGGAATAGGCGAGCCGTTCGCTTGATTCACCCGCCCGGTCTCACCGCGCGCCCGACGCAGGAAAGTCTGCAACTCGGCCTCGCTAGAAAAGGCACGCATCGTCTCGCGCCCTTGCGCCTGCGCATCGCTGCCGATCAGCGGTGACGATGTCGCTGCGCCGAGCAGCGCCATCATTGCGACGACTGCCAAAGCCCGATTGCGCATCATCATTCCCCTTTGCCCGCCCACACCTATAATCTGCACGCGCAAAGCTGTGCGCACGATGAACGAATGATATTATGTCACATCGCCTTCAACAACGCCTCAATGTCGTCCATGCTGATGATGCTGGTGGCCGTCGCGTCCGCGGCCGTCCGCTTGACCATCGGTCCGACAACCTTGCCACCTACTTCCACAAAGTCTGTCACTCCCGCATCCCACAGCGCCGCCATCGATTCGCGCCAGCGGACCCGACCAGTCACCTGTTCGACCAATAAACGGCGGATGGTCTGGGGATTGGACACCGCCGCCGCCGTCACATTGGCTATGATCGGCAAGAGCGGCGCCTGCATCACCGCTGCGGCCAGCGCCTCAGCCATCGCATCTGCCGCTGGCTGCATCAGTGGGCAATGAAAGGGTGCCGATACCGGGAGCAGCACACCGCGTTTGATGCCATGGTCTTTCACCAGAGCAATGGCCCGCTCAATCGCGCCAAGATGCCCAGAAATCACCACCTGGCCGGGGTCGTTGTCGTTCGCGACCGTGCAAATCTCTCCCTCAGCGGCCGCCGCAGCCAACGCCTCAGCCTTAGCAATGTCAGCACCCAACAGCGCCGCCATCGCGCCAACGCCCACCGGCACCGCCGCCTGCATCGCCTCGCCGCGCAACCTCAGCAGGCGCGCTGTCGTCGCCACATCAAACGCACCTACGGCACACAG
>JANOPV010000367.1:0-1799 GCA_031422035.1 Sphingomonas sp.
CTGCGCGCACCCTTCATCATCTTCACCGCCGCCGGCGGCGCGCGGATGCAGGAGGGCATATTGAGCCTGATGCAGATGCCGCGTGCGACCGTCGCTATACAGCGGCTCCGGCGCGCGGGCCTGCCCTATATCGTCGTCCTCACCGATCCGACGACCGGCGGCGTCACGGCGAGCTATGCGATGCTGGGAGACATCCATATTGCCGAACCTGGTGCGCTGATCGCCTTTGCCGGGCAGCGAGTGATCCAGGACACGATCCGCGCAAAACTGCCCGAAGGGTTTCAGCGCGCCGAATATCTGCTCGATCACGGCATGGTTGATATGGTGACGCCGCGAGCGGATTTACGGGCCACGCTGGGCCAGCTTATTGGGTATCTGGTGAAAGCGGCGGCCTAATGTTTCTCCCTATCCGCAGGATGGGGCGGACCTAGGTGCCCGACCACGCCACCTCCACCCACCCTGCCGTCCAAGCGCAACTTGACCGGCTCGCCGCGCTGTCGCCGGGCCGCGATGTGCTGGGGCTGGACCGCGTCACCGCGTTGCTTGAGCGGTTAGGCCGACCAGACCGGGCGATGCCGCCCGTGTTCCACGTCGCAGGCACCAATGGCAAAGGCTCCACCTGCGCGTTTCTGCGAGCGATGCTAGAGGCGGCAGGGTACCGGGTGCACGTGTATAGCAGCCCGCATCTGGTGCGCTTTAATGAGCGCATTCGGCTGGCGGGGGCGCTGATCAGCGACGATGATCTTGCCGCGACCCTGACGCGAGTGCTCGACGTCGCCGACGGGCTGAACGCCAGCTTCTTCGAGGTTACCACCGCGGCCGCCTTCCTGCGGTTTGCCGAGGTGCCTGCCGATGCTTGCGTCATCGAAGTCGGCCTAGGCGGGCGGCTGGACGCCACTAATGTGATCGAACGCCCGCTCATTTGCGGAATCGCCAGCCTAGGCATCGACCATAAGGAATTTCTGTTGGCACCGGAGGACGGCGTGCCTGCCGATCCGCTCGAACGCATCGCGTTTGAGAAGGCAGGCATTGCGAAGCCCGGCGTCGAATTGGTGACGATGGCTTATCCGGCAGCGGTGGCCGATAGAATAGCTGGGGTTGCAGCTGGGGTAGGCGCGCCGGTAATCGCCGGTGGTCGGCAATGGGTGACGCGTTCGATTGGGCGGGGCTTCGTCTATGCGGATCGCTTGGGCAAGATTTATGGCGATCCGCCAGCTTTGCCGGGCGAGCACCAGCTGGCCAACGCCGCTCTGGCCATCGCGATGCTGCGGCACCAACCGCTGCTGTCTGTGCCCGAAGCTGCGATTCAGCGCGGCTTAGCCGCTGCCCGATGGCCGGGGCGGATGCAGCGGCTGGCACGTGGCCCGCTGACCAGCCGGTTGGCACGGGACGCTGACATCTGGCTCGATGGTGGCCACAACCCTGACGCGGGCATCGCACTCGCCGCCGCCGTGCCTGCTGACGCCCGCGTGCATGTGATCTGCGGCATGTTGGCGAACAAGGATGCCCTCGGCTTCCTCCGCCCGCTCGCCTCGCGGATCGCCAGTTTTCATGCGGTGCCGATTGCCGGTCATGAGCATCATGGTCCCCGACAGTTGCGTGCCGACGTTCAAACGGCGTTCGGCATCAAGATCGCCGGGGCAGCATCAAGCGTGAGTGAAGCGGTCGCGATCATCACCGTCGGCGGCCCGGGCGAAATGGTCTTGATCTGCGGGTCGCTCTATCTTGCGGGCGAAGTCCTGCGGCTGAACGGGGAAGTGCCAGACTAAGCGGTCAACGCTTTGCCTTTCCATGCCAGC
>JANOPV010000368.1:0-5328 GCA_031422035.1 Sphingomonas sp.
AGGCTGCGATCTTCGTCATCGGCCAGCACTTGGGTGCCGAGTGGGACTTTGATAATCTTGTCCTCACCGCCGCCGCCAGTGCAGCCTGCGCCCGATCCGCCATGGCCGCGTTCGGCCCGGAAATGCTGGGTGTAGCGAAAATCGATGAGGGTGTTGAGGCCGGGGACGGCTTCAAAGATGACGTCGCCGCCTTTGCCGCCATTGCCGCCGTCGGGGCCGCCCATTTCGACATGTTTTTCGCGGCGAAACGACACAGCGCCGCCACCGCCCTGGCCGGAGCGGATGAAGACTTTGGCTTGATCTAGAAAATGCATCGCGCGCTCATAGTCGGCAATGCCGCTAATGGCCAGTATGGTCGATGCGCCGCCGCGGCAGAAAACTAGTGCGCGGCGTCCAGGCTTTTTTGGAAATTGATGATCCGCCCGGTGATAAGCTCGGTTGCCAGTGCCCGGGCGGTATCGCGCGGCAGACCGAGCGCGCCCGACATCGGCGCGCCCATCAGCGCATCGCCGAGCGCCATCAGCACCAGCGCCAGCGTGTCCTCATGCATCAATCGCTTTTCCTGCGCATCGGGCGACAGATCGTCGATGACGGTGTGGATCGCGTTGATGATCGGGTCGAGCGCGTCCTCATTGCCGGTCATCAGCATCCATGAGGCGAGCGCACCGGCGCCTTCGCGGTCAAAAGCGTCAAAGGTGAGATCGACGATGGCGCGGACATCGCGTTCGCCGGCCGGCGCGCGGTGCATGGTCGCGGCGATGGTCGCGCACACGGCATCGCACAAGTGCACCGCCAGCGCCTTTTGCAGGCCCGACGCGCTGCCGAAATGGTGGAGCAAATTGGCGTGGGTGCGACCAATGCGCGACGCTACGGCTTTCAGGGTCACCGCCTGCGGCCCAGCCTCGATCAAGAGGGTCCGCGCGGCATCAAGTGCGGCGAGGCGCGATGCTTCGGGAGACAGGCGGCGGCGGGCTAGGGACATCCACGGTCTGTTCCAGTGTCGCGGGGCAATGTCCAGCCTTTCCGCTGCGGCGCAGCTGCGATAGACGTATGGGCATGATCACCGTGCCGACCCTTGAGACGCCTCGTTTCCGCCTGCGTGCAGCTGAGCGGCGCGACTTCGATGCCTATGCCGTGATGTGGGCGGATGAACGGGTGACCCGCGACATCGGCGGCAAGGCGCGAACGCGGACCGAAAGCTGGGGTAAATTCCTCGCGATCCCCGGCCTGTGGGCGCTGATGGGCTATGGCTATTGGGTGTTTGCGGAGCGTGAGAGCGATGCATTCCTTGGCTGCGGCGGCCTATCCTGGTTTGATCGCGGAGTGCCGCAGCTGGAGGGTTTCCCCGAGGCAGGCTGGGCGATTGCGCCGGACTATTGGGGGCAGGGCGTGGCAAGCGAAGTGATGGCGGCGGCGTGCAGCTGGGCTGATGATAGCTTAAGCGCCCGGGAAATCCGCTGCATCATCAATCCGGGGCATGGTGCATCTGAGCGGGTTGCGGCCAAGCTGGGATTCTCGCCAGTTGGACAGGCGGATATGTCGCCGGATGACAAGCCTGACATTGTCAATGTCTATGCGCGGGCTCAGGGCGGGTCGTTGAAGAAGCCGATCAGGCCGCCAGCAGTCTGATCGTTTGGCGCACATCATCATCGGTCGGCACGCGGCAGCGCATGCCGATGGGCGCTGGTCGAGGCATGGCGGCACCATTGTCGGCATCGCCCTCCTCAAACAGCGCGCAAGCAACATTTTCGCCGCGCGCCACGCTGTAGCGCGGAACAATCCGCCCGGTTGCGGTGAAGCCGAGCTTGCGCAGGACAGCGCCCGACGCGGGATTGTCGACGAAATGCCCTGACATGAGGCGGGGCAAACGCAACGTCCGGGCAATCGCCATGACTGCGCGTCCGGCCTCTGTGGCAAAGCCCAGGCCCCAGCACTGCCGCGCGACCCAATAGCCGATCTCCGGGCGCGCGCCGCCGGTGTCGTCGTCGAGCAGATGAATGCCGACACCGCCGACGATGCGCGGCGTCCCGCTGGTCCGCTGGAGGATCAGCATGTTCGGCAGCCGGGGGTCGACTGGCTCAAGGCTCAGCCAGTCGCGGGCATGGCCTTCGGTATAGGGCCAGGGCAGCCGGGCGAGGTTCCGGGCAATGGTTTCAGTGCTAATCGCGCGCACCAGTTCGGGTGCATCTTCGATAAAGCCGGGCCTTAACAGCAGGCGGTCGGTGCGGGCAAACATCAGCGTCTCTCCTCCATTCCCACATAACTGCCCGACGATGGTTACAGTTGCATGGCTTTACGTGGCATCAGGCAGGGGAGACGATGGATCGGTGCCGATTTCCGGTCGGGCGCTGCAGAAACGCGGGACCAAAGAAAAAGGGAGCCGGGTTGACCCGTCTCCCTTGTTTTTCCGGATGGTAAGCCGTGGTCGGCGCAATCATCTGGCGAGGGGTCATCCATTGGTGGACAACCCCTGTATGGATTGTCCGATTATTCGGCGGCTGCCATCATGACATCGACCGACACATATTTGCGGCCGAGTTTGCCATCATGGAAGCGCACGCGGCCATCGGCGGTGGCGAACAGCGTGTGGTCGCGACCTAGACCGACATTCAGGCCCGGATAGAATTTGGTGCCGCGCTGACGCACGAGAATGTTGCCGCCAATCACAACCTGACCGCCGAACTTTTTCACGCCGAGGCGTTTTGACTGCGAATCGCGACCATTGCGCGAAGAACCGCCTGCCTTTTTATGTGCCATGAGAAACTACTCCAAAATTCTGATGTCAGACGCGCCGCCGATTAAGCGTCGGCGTCTTTCTTGGCGGGGGCCTTTTTCGGCGCTGCTTTCTTAGGGGCAGCAGCCGGAGCTGCGTCTGCCACCACTGCGGGCGCGTCGACAGCCGGTGCAGCTTTCGCAGCAGCAGCCTTCTTGGGGGCAGCGGCCGCTTTCACATCACCGATGGCGGTGATGCGCAGCAGCGTGTGGAACTGGCGATGGCCGTTCTTGCGGCGATAATTGTGGCGGCGCTTTTTCTTGAAGATGATGATCTTCTCGCCCTTGCCCTGGGCGACGATTTCCGCCGCAACCATCAGGCCATTGGTCGATTGCAGTTCGCCGCCGTCACCGGCGAGCAGAACGTCGCTCAGCTGGATGCTGTCACCGACATTGCCGGCCAGTTTTTCGACGGTGATCTTGTCTCCAGCAGCGACGCGATATTGCTTGCCGCCGGTGCGCACGATTGCGAACATGGGGTTACGAACCTCTAATCAAATATGCAAAGCACACCAGCGCGGCGAATTGCCACGGTGGAGCGACCCTGCGGGAAAGCCGGGCCGATAGTCATAGCTGGCCGCGCTGTCAATGCCCGCGCGCTGGAAAACCGCGTATCGCCGCCCAGTTTTGCATCGCTTGCCGCCCGCCGCGCAACCGCATAAACGGGGGCGATGAAGCCCTATATCTCCCGCTTTTTGTCGATCATGCTGGCTGCCGCTTGCGTTACCAGTCTGACCGCCTGTGCCACCACCGTTGATGGGACCTATCCGTCGCTTGAACGGCGGGCGGTTGAGCTGCGCGGACAGGTGCCAGCGAATCGGCCTGACGTTGACGTTCTACCGGCAGAGGCGACGGTAGAGTTGGGCGCTGCGATGGCCGCGCTGCAAAGTGATGCGGCGCGCGGCCATGCCGCTTTTGCCGCCGCACTGCCGGGCGTCGAGGCGCGGGTGCAGACGGCGCGCGGTGCGGCTGCGGGCAGCGAGCCGTGGTTTATTGCGCAGGCGGCGCTCTCGGTGCTCGACAATGCGCGGGCGCCTAGCACGCTGGCATTGGCCGAACTGGATCGCTTGGTGGTAGTAGCCACGCTAAATTCAGATGTACGCCAATCAGACATTCTTGTTGGAAATCAAACCACTATAGCCGAACTCGTCAATGCGCAGTCCGCCACCATCGAAGCGATGATCCGCAGCCTCGCGGCCGCCCCATAAGCCAATCTCAGAACCAGCCGGCGTCGCGCAGGGCGCGGTAATGCGTGCGGCTGACCGGCACCGCGACGGTGCTCGGCAGATGCAGGGTTGCGCGCCCTTCGCCGCGCTCTACCCGTTCGACGGCGGCGCGCGCGACCCACCAGGAGCGGTGGGTTTGCGCGCCGTCTGCCCCGTCAAGCTCGGCTATCGCATCGGATAGGCGCATCAGGATGAGCGTTGACCCCGTGGGGGTGTGGACGCGCAGATAATGATCCTCCGCCTCCAGCGCGATAACCGGCCCGGCGCGGTGCGGTGGTGGGAGGCGCTCAAGCAGACGGGCGCGTGCATCGACGGGTGCTTCAATGGCAGCGGTGCGCGCGGATGACGTGGCCAGTGCCGCGCTGGCCGCCACGCCTGCCGCCCGCTGGTTCACGGCGTAATTCAGCGCGGTGATGATTGCGCTGATCATGAAGACGAGCCCGAACATGATGAACAGATCGCGCGCCGACGGGATCGGGTTGCCGAAGAATATCCCGCTCGCCGCGCTGACGATCAGGGTCAGCGGCAGGGCGATGGCAAAGGCGATCACTGCGCCCTCGACAATCGGGTGCGACCCCAGCCGACCCCAGACCCGGACACCGGTGGAGACGCCAAAGCCGATCAGCGCGCCGGACAGCATCAGGATCAGCCAATAGAGTAGCCGTGGCCAGAAGTTGATCTCGTCAGTGCCGAGCGCGCCGAGAATCGCCATGATCGGCGCGGCCAGCGTTGCAATGATGAAGCCGCGTCGGTGACTGGCCCAGAAATCAGCAGGCAACAGCCCCGCCACTGGCCCCACCACTGGCGCATCGTGAACGGACATTTCGGGTGGTTCACGCAGCAATTCGGGTTCCTGACGTAAGCGACGTTGCGGCGCAGCGGGTGGCCGGACCAAGCAATATCTGTGCTTAGCAAAGCCGCTAACAGGAGCAACCGAGATGAACATTTTCGCCACCACCATCATCGCCGCCGCCGTCGCTACGGTCGCCAGCGTCAGCGCCTTTAACGTCCCTGCCTTTGCCCAGGCCGCCCCGGCAGAGGCCGCTGCAACGCCCGCCGGCACCCTGACGCTCACCGTCAATTATACCGGGATCGAAACCCAGGAAGGTGCCATCATGGTTGCACTGTTCGACAGCGAGGCGGCATTTAACGGCGGCGCGCCGGTGCGGGTGGCCATGGTCCCGGCCAATGCCGCCGCCGTCTCGACAGTGATCGAGGGCCTTGCGCCGGGCCGCTATGCAATCAAATCCTTTCACGATGTCGATGGCGACAACCGGATGAGCACTAACCCGATGGGCATGCCGATCGAACCCTTCGCCTTTTCCAACAA
>JANOPV010000369.1:0-3049 GCA_031422035.1 Sphingomonas sp.
GCGGTAGTCAGTCATTACTCTGCCTGATTATTGCCGAGAAACGCTCTCGGTATAGTGAATTTTATTCGGCTGACTGTTGAAGTCTCGGACGACTTATCCCCGCCGCCACTCAGACCCACCGAGAATACTTCCAATTTCAGCTTCCCACCTGCCTGAGCCGAGCGCTTGGCAGAAACTGCAATGTCAAAATCGACGTTATCTGGGGCTTTAAACACATATCTGCCATTGCCTTTTGGTGAGGCAATAGCAGCAGACTCACGGACGTCATTTACGCCAGCCATCACCGCATTAAGTGTTTCCGCAACAAATAGCCTTAGCTCGTTTGCGTCAGCATCGTCTGGACGAGCTGCACCCTTCTCATGTTCGCTCATATCACCACCACTTTTCTGCCCGCGCCGTGAAGCCCGCGCGCTGCTCCAGCGCCAGACCGGCGTTCAGCACGCCCTGCTCGTCAAAGGCCGTGCCGATAACTTGCAAGCCCAGCGGCAAACCATCGCTGCTCAGCCCGCCGGGCACCGACATGGCGGGCAATCCCGCGAGGCTCGCTGGCACTGCGAACACGTCGTTCAGATACATCGCCAGCGGGTCGGCGCTTTTGTCGCCGAGCGCGAACGCGGCACTTGGAGCGGTGGGGGTGAGGATGATGTCACACTGGGCCCAGGCGTTCTCAAAATCGCGGGCGATCAGCGCCCTCACCTTTTGCGCCTGCGTGTAATAGGCGTCGTAGAAGCCGGCGCTGAGCACATAGGTGCCGATCATGATCCGCCGCTTCACCTCTGGCCCGAACCCGGCGGCGCGGGTGGCGGCGTACATGTCTTGCAGCCCGGCGCCCTCTGGCAGGTCGCGCAGGCCGTAACGAACGCCATCATAGCGGGCGAGGTTGGACGAGGCCTCGGCAGGCGCGATGATATAATATGCGGGGAGCGCATATTTGGTGTGCGGCAGGCTGATGTCGACGATTTCCGCGCCTGCGTCCTTGAGCCAGGCGATGCCGTCATCCCATACGCGCGCGATGTCGGCGTCGATCCCGTCGACGCGATATTCGCGCGGGATGCCGACGCGTAGCCCGCGCATGTCGGCGTTCAGTCCGGCTTCCCACGCAGGCACAGCGAAATCGAGGCTGGTGGCGTCCTTGGCATCGAACCCGGCCATCACCTCCAGCATGATCGCGCAATCGCGGACATCGCGCGCCATGGGTCCGGCCTGATCGAGCGAGCTCGCAAACGCCACAATGCCCCAGCGCGAGCAGCGGCCATAGGTCGGCTTGATCCCGCTGATGCCGGTGAAGGCGGCGGGCTGGCGGATCGAGCCGCCGGTGTCAGTGCCGGTCGCCGCCGGGCACAGCCGTGCGGCGATGGCGGACGCACTGCCACCCGAGGAGCCGCCGGGAGCGAGTGGCTGGTTGGAACCATCGCCCTTGCGCCACGGGCTGATCACATTACCAAAATAGCTGGTCTCGTTCGACGACCCCATCGCGAACTGGTCCATGTTCAGTTTGCCCAGCATGCCCGCGCCTGCATCCCACAATTTGGCGGAGACGGTGGATTCATACTGCGGCGTGAACCCTTCAAGGATGTGGCTCGCCGCCGTGGTCTGCACGCCCTTGGTCGCGAACAGGTCCTTCATGCCAATGGGGACGGCGCTGAGCGGTTTCAGCGTGCCCGCGGCGCGGTCGGCATCAGCCTGAGCCGCCGCTGCGAGCGCATGTTCGGGCGTCTTGACGATGAACGCATTGAGCACATCGGCACCGGCGACCGCGGCGTTGAACGCGGACGCGACGTCGACGGCGGTGAAGTCCCCGGCGCGGTGGCCATCACGGATCTGGGCGACAGTGAGGTTGGTCAGATCAGTCACTAAAACACTCGTCATGCTGAACTTGTTTCAGCATCCATGGCCGGTGCTTTCGGCCAGAGATGCCCATGGACCCTGAAACAAGTTCAGGGTGACGAAAACTCTCTAATGGCATCTACTCAATCACTTTGGGAACACCAAAAAAGCCATGCTGCGGCGCAGGGGCATTCGCCAGCACGGCATCGCGCATGCCGCCGCCGGTCAGCGGATCGGCGTCGATCACATCGGCGCGCAGGCGCAGCGTGTTGGGGATGACGGCGGTCATCGGCTCGACGCCGGTCACGTCGACTTCCCCCAATTGCTCAATCCAGCCGAGGATATTGTTCAGTTCAGGGACCATCGCCGCGACCTCCGCATCGGTCATGGCGATGCGGGCGAGTTTGGCGATTTTGGCGACGGTGGCGTTATCAACGGACATGAGCGCGCGCTAGCAGCGACGCCGCGATGCTTCAAGCGCGGCGACCACTCCGGCGACAATGATGGTGACAATATTATTCGGGCAAATCGCCAAGAATATGATCCCCAATGATCACCCGCTGCCGGGTAATCGGGCGGACAGTGGCGCGCGTTTCGGCTAGGTCGATGCGCGGCGCACCCTCCTCACGCGTCTGCTGCACATTCTGCAAGCCGACCTGTTCCCATTGCCCGGCAGGCGTGCGGCGCAGCACCAACGCGTCGACATCGCCATCCACAACCCGGCGTCCCATCACCAGGATAGTGTCGCCATCAAGCCATTGCGCCCGGCAGCGATCCGCCCCGCACAGACGGCTTTCGACAATGATCGTGCGGGCCTGATCGGGCAGAGCGCGGCCCGCCGGGTCGATAATCAGGCGCTGTCCAAGGTTCACGCCATCATCCGCCGCCGCCATGTCGGTTTCGACGCGGTAGCGATCCTCAGAACTGAGCGCCGCGGCTGCATAGCGGCGGACAGCGGGATCAGCCGCCGTGCGCGATTTACCCTGTAGCCAGGCCCTGCCGCTTGGCCCGAAATCAAACGCCATTGCCTGCCAATCAAAGTCCGCTGCGCTCACCGCCCCGCTTTGCAGGCGCGCGGCCTGATCGCGGGTCGAAATGGCCCCGAAATCGATGATCGGTAGCGCAAGGACGAGGGCGATGACGCACACGCCCAGGCCCAGCCAGACTTGCACCTGCTGGAGCCGGACCGCGAACGCCCAGCGGTCACGCAGCACCGCCCACC
>JANOPV010000370.1:0-2190 GCA_031422035.1 Sphingomonas sp.
CTTGAAATGTATCGTGAATTTGCGGAAACCGTGCTCGCGATGCCGGTGATTGCAGGCGAAAAGCCAGAGCATGAGCGCTTTCCCGGCGCAACCGCCACCTACAGCATCGAAGCGATGATGCAGGATGGCAAGGCGCTGCAGGCGGGCACCTCGCACTAGCTCGGCACTAGCTTTGCTGAGGCAGCGGGCATCCGTTATCAAGACCGCGACGGCAATCATGCGTTTGCGCACACCACCAGCTGGGGCACATCGACCCGGATGATCGGCGGCGTCATCATGGTCCACGGCGATGATGATGGTTTGCGCGTCCCCCCCGCGATTGCGCCTTATCAGATCGTCATCGTTCCCATGCTCCGCGATGATGAGGGCGATGCGGCGATCCTTGCCTATGGACAAGCGATTGTTGCGGCGCTTACGGCACAGACAGCGATGGGTGAACCCGTCCGGGTGCTCTTCGACAAGCGCACCGGCAAGGCGCAGAGCAAGCGGTGGGAATGGCTGAAGAAAGGCGCGCCGCTGGTCGTTGAAATCGGCCCTCGCGACATGGCGGAAGACAAGGTTGCGGTCATCCGCCGCGACCGGCTGTATCGCGATGATGGCAAGCTCAACACCGATTTTCAGGAGCGGCTCGCCTTTATTGACTGGGCTGGGCCAGCGCTCGAATCGATTCAGCATAATTTGTTCGCCGAAGCGCGCGGGCGGCTCCAAAATGGTATCCGTCGCGATCTGACTGACTGGGCCGCGATTCAGGCCTATTTCAAGAGCAGCGCTGTTCCGGGTTGGGTCGAAATTAGCTGGTCCCGCCCCACTGGTGCCGCGCTGGCCGCCGTGGTGGAGCGGATCAAGGCGCTGAAACTCACCATGCGCAACGTGCCGCAAGACGCTGCACCCGCCACTGGCACTTGCCCGCTAACGGACGAACCTGCGGTAGAACGCATCCTGATCGGGCGGGCATATTGAGTCCTAAAGCGACAACTCACCCCCACAATTAACGCGCTATCAAGGGGGTGTTAGCTACCCTATTATCCATGCAGCTCAAGACTTTCCTTGGCAACATCGCCCGCGGCTGTGGGTTAATTCTCTATCCACGCGGTCGAGACAATAGGGCCCAGTTCTGGCCATTTGCAAGCCTGTGCTTTGGTGTCATGTTCTGTATTCCCTCGGATGCGGCGTTGGACCTCTATCGCGACTGGGCATCCGCTGATCGCGGTGAATTCGTAGGTCGTGTTGCGGCAAGTGACGAACAGCATTTGATGCTTAACTATTTTGAGATGCAGGCGATGTTTGCAGTCATCAAATTTGCCTTCGTCGCGGTGCTATTTTCCGCGATGGTTCGCCGGTTGCATGATGGTGGGATGTCGGGAGCGCAAGCATTTGCCTCACTCATATCGGCATTCACCCTGATGTGGTTGCTGATGGCCAGCAACATCGACATGAGTTTATCTGGGCAAATAATTTCTATAATTCAGGACAATATGATTTGGGTCGGCCTTGTCGGCATGCTCTGGATCGGACATTTTATATATCTCGTCATCCTGTTGGCTCGGCCATCGGACCGCTATTTTAACAAGTGGGGCGCTGAGTCCGCGAGCAAGCGCGACCTCCAGATAACCGCGTTGGGCAGTCGCACAATGACCAGCGATACCCGCGCCGACGCAACAGCCGACCGATCCGTCCAGTCAGCGAGGCGAGCGGCAATCTTGCGCGGCGAGGATACTCCATAAATCGGCGCGATTCACGGCTTGCCCTTTGCCCATCCTAGCTTAACAAGCGCGGCATGATCCGCACTCTCATCGCAGCCACCGCTCTGCTGCTCATCGCGCCTGCAACAGCACAGCAAGCGCCGCCGGTCACGCCCGCGCCGCCACGCGCTCCGGCGCCAGCGCTCGACGTTTCCGAAGCCCGCCTGCGCGCTGATGTTGAGCGGCTGGTGGCGTTCGGGACGCGGCATACGCTATCCGATTATAACCACCCGACGCGCGGCATTGGCGCGGCCAATCGCTGGGCAGAGGCGGAGTTCCGGCGGATTGGCGCGGCTTGTGGCGGCTGCCTGGCTATCCAGCTGCCTGAGGAAATGGTGCAGGGCGCGCGCATTGCGACGCCGACGCGGCTGGTCAATGTGTTAGCTATCCAGCGCGGCACTGAACGGCCTGACGAGGTCGTCATCATCTCCGCCCATATCGACAGCCG
>JANOPV010000371.1:0-4232 GCA_031422035.1 Sphingomonas sp.
GGCATGGCGAGGATCGAGGCCCAGGCGATGCCGACGCCAATCTCGGCGATCCACAGCTGCGCGGGGTCGGTAAAGATGAAGAAGCTGGCATAGCCAAGCGCGCCCGCGATCAGGCAGATCATGTGCGTGCGTGCCTTGCCAAAGCGGCGGGCCATGGTGGGGAGCAACGCCAGCGCGGCGATGGCGGCGACGCCGTTATATACGGCGAACAGGATGCCGACCCAGTTGCCAGCCTCGTTAAAGGTCGCGGAATTGGCGTCGGTGGTGGCATAGAAATATTGCGCGACAACCGAGGTGGTGTTGATCCACATGATGAACAGCGCCGACCAGCTGAAAAATTGCGCCACCGCGAGGCGTTTCATCACTGGCGGCATTCCGGCAAAATCGCCGACGATATGGCCCAGGACATTGTCACCGCCGCCGCCCTTGGCCATCTGAATGGCGGTTAGCGAGAGCAGACCATAAGCGACGAGGAGCCCGCCGAGGAGATAGACTTCCTTTTCGAGAGCAAAGGCGCCGACCGCAATGATGATAGCGGCTCCGGCGGCGATCCAGATGAGGCTGGAGAGCGGCGAGCGGCTGGCAAGCGCGCGAATCGTGGTGGTTTCAGCGGGGGCCTCCTCACCAAAGCTGCGCATCTCGACCGGGCTGTATTCCTTGGTCGCAAACACCGTCCACAAAACGGCGGCGACGAGCGCGATGCCGCCAAACCAGAAGCTATATTTGACAGTATCGGGGATGCCACCGCCAGGGGAGTCATTGGCGACGCCGAACCAATCAAGCATCCACGGAAAGGCCGAGCCGACAACGGCACCAGCGCCAATGAAGGCGGTTTGCACCGCATAACCCGCAGTATGCTGATCGGTGCGCAACATGTCGCCGACGAACGCACGGAACGGCTCCATCGAGACGTTAAGGCTGGCGTCGAGGATCCACAGCATGAGCGCGGCAGCGAGCAGCACTGGCGCGAGCGGCATGAACAGGAGCGAGAGGCCAGCGAAGATGGCTCCGGCAAGGAAATAGGGACGACGGCGACCAAAGCGGCCCCAGGTGCGATCCGAATAATGGCCGATCAGCGGCTGGACGAGGAGGCCGGTGAGCGGCGCGGCAATCCACAGCGCGGGGAGGTCATCAATGCTGGTGCCGAGCGTCTGGAAAATCCGGCTCATATTGGCATTTTGCAGCGCAAAGCCGATCTGGATGCCGAAAAAGCCGAAGCTGATGCTGGCGAGGCCTGCCCAGCTCTGGCGCGGCTTTTCGGTCAGTGGTGCTGTCATGGCCACCCGATATTCTCCCATGGTCGGCGGATTTTTCCTGCCTTTATCGAGCGACAGTGGCGCAGCGGGGACGCGACGGCAATTGCGCTACATACGAATACAGCGGCGCGGGGCGTTGTGCGCAAGTCAAAGCTGTGGCCTTTATCCGTCACCCCAGCGAAGGCTGGGGCCTATCTCGCACCTCGGCAACGACCGACTGGCGCGATGGACCCCAGCCTTCGCTGGGGTGACGGACTTGGGAGCAAAATGTTATGATCCGCACCGCCCTGACCGCCGCGATATTCGCCCTTATGTCGACGACTGCCCTCGCTCAGGCCCCTGCCATTCCGCCATCCGGCGACCTCGCTCGCTATCAGCCGCAACCCTATATCCAGATCGAGAACGCTGAATGGACCCGGCAGGCGGTGATCTATCAATTGAATACACGGCAATTCTCGCCAGAGGGAACGTTCCGCGCCGCACAAGCCCAGCTGCACCGGCTGCGCGCACTTGGCGTCGACATCATCTGGCTGATGCCGATCCATCCCATTGGTGAGCTAAACCGCAAGGGGACGTTGGGTAGCCCCTATTCCGTGCGCGATTATTTCGGCGTCAATCCGGAATTCGGGACCGAAGCGGATTTCCGCGCCTTTGTCGATGCCGCGCATGCGCAAGGGATGCATGTGATTCTCGACTGGGTGGCCAACCACACGGCGTGGGACAATCCGCTCTATCAGCAGCATCCAGACTGGTATGAACGCACACCCAGCGGCCAGCCGCGCCCGACTTTGTGGTTCGACTGGTCCGACATCATCGACCTCGATTACCGCCGCCCCGAAGTGCGCGAATATATGACCCGGGCGATGACCTATTGGGTGCGCGAATATGGTGTTGATGGCTACCGCGCCGATGTCGCTGGCATGGTGCCGACCGATTTCTGGGACAATGTCCGCGCTGAACTGAACGCCATCCGGCCGGTGTTCATGCTGGCCGAATGGGAATATCCTGAGCTGCACCGCCGCGCGTTCGACGCCAGCTATGCCTGGGAATGGAACAACGCGATGCACCGGATCGGCACGGGTCAGGGCGATGTCGGCGGGCTGTTCGGCTGGCACAGCTGGGACGACGGCGCATGGCCACACGGCGCGATGCGGATGCTGTTCACGTCAAACCATGACAAGAATAGCTGGGAAGGCACTGAATATGAATTGTTCGGCCCGGCGCTCGATAATGTGACGACGCTGACGTTCGTGTCGCGCGGTATCCCGATGATCTATAATGGCCAGGAGGCTGGCAATGCGCGGCGGCTGGAATTTTTCGAGCGCGACCCGATTGTCTGGCCGGCGAGCGAGCATGCCAATGCCGCCAATTACCGCCGCCTGATTGCGTTCCGCGACGCTCACCCGGCGCTGCACAATGGCCGCTGGGGGGCGCCGATGATCCCGGTGGTGAACTCCGCCCATCCGCGCGTGTTCAGCTTTGTCCGGCAGAGTGGCACTCGCGAGGATGGGGACAAGGTGTTTGGCATTTTCAACATGTCGGCCACAGAGCAACGGGTGCGCTTTTCCGAGGGGCCGTTTGCCGGGGTGTATCGCGATTATCGGACCAACGCCGAGGTGCGGATTGATGCAACAACCGAGCTGGTGATCCCGGCATGGGGGCACCGCGTGCTGACGGGCACGCCTTAGCCCGACACTTTAGCGGGAGGAGCCGCGGATAACGAGACGGGCGGGGATGGTTTCGCTTGTCACGGGCCGATCGTGGACCAGCTCATGCAGTTTGGCGACCAGCAGTTCGCCAGCAGCAGGCGCGTCCTGAACCACTGTGGTCAGCCCCGGCCCGGCAAAGCGCGCCGCCATGATGTCGTCAAAGCCGGTGACTGCAACATCACGCGGCACCGACCTGCCAGCCGCCTCCAGCGCGCGCATCACCCCGATGGCGATCATGTCGCTGGCGGCGACGATGGCGTCGACTGGCAACCCAGCGGCGAGTATCGCCTCTACACCAGCCATCCCAGCGGCTTCGCTATTGCCAGCGTCAAACGGCGCGATGGCGGGCCGATCAATCCCAGCGGCGGCCAGCGCGTCGCAATACCCACGATAGCGATCGTCGAATTCGGGTGAGCTGGCTCCGGTATCGCCGATGAACGCAATGGTCCGTCGCCCACGCTCGATCAGATGTTCGGTGACCAGCCGCCCGCCCTCAACATTATCTGTGCCGACGATAAGCTCCGGCCCGCTGGTCGAGACACTGCCCCAGCGGACGAAATGGGTGCCTTGCTGGACCAGGCGCTCCATCCGCTCCTGATAGATGCGGTAATCACCATAGCCGAGCAGGATGAGGCCGTCGGCCTTGCGGCTGTCTTCATAATCGACATGCCAGTCGCTCGACAGCTGCTGGAACGAAACAAGCAGATCGTAACCGCGCACCGCCGCCGCCCGGGTAATCCAGCCGAGCATCGCGTGAAAGAAGGGATTGATCATCGAGCGATCAGGCGTCGGGTCTTCAAACAGCAACAAAGCGAGAGTATTGGAATGCCGACTACGCAGGCTCGAAGCGTTTTTATCGACGGTGTAGTTTAATTGTCGCGCGATCTCGAGGATGCGGTTGCGGGTGGTCTCGTTGACCGACGGGCTACCCCGTAAGGCGCGCGAAACGGTGGGCTGTGACACCCCCGCCAGTTCGGCAATATCGAAAGAGGTGGCCTTCCCAGCCACTGTGAGGGCCGCTCCTATGTTGCTGCGCGTCAATGCATACGGCTTGAATACGTATGTGCCAAGCTTGGCTTTGCCGCGCAAGCGCCGCAATGGAGCCGCGATATTCTATTGCCGATCTGTGACTGAAATACATCCAGCGCGGGGGGCAGAGGGGTCAACGGGAGAAGATCATGACTCGCAATCGCACCGTCCATCACGCGCGCCTCGTGCGCACCGCCAGCGCTTTGTCGCTGGCCGCCGCGATGACATTTTCCGCCAC
>JANOPV010000372.1:0-2520 GCA_031422035.1 Sphingomonas sp.
CATTCGACTGCACCGGCAACACCGATGTCATGCGCACCGCATTGGAGGCGTGCCATCGCGGCTGGGGCACCTCGATCATCATTGGCGTCGCGGAGGCGGGCATGGAGATCAGCACGCGCCCATTCCAGCTGGTCACCGGGCGCAACTGGCGCGGGACGGCCTTTGGCGGGGCGAAGGGACGGACCGACGTGCCGAAGATCGTTGACCTCTATATGGACGGGACCATCGCGATTGATCCGATGATTACGCATGTGCTGACGCTGGATGAGATCAACACCGGGTTCGACTTGATGCATGCGGGGGAGAGTATCAGGAGCGTCGTGGTCTTTTGACCTGAGACGCTGGTTGCGCCATGAAGGGTTGCGAATCGCAACTAGACTAGCAACAGCAGGAGAAAGCCATGTTTTCGCACGTAATGATCGGCACCAATGATGTGGCGCGGGCCAAGACTTTCTATGACGCGGCCTTGGGCGCGCTGGGCGTGCGCCCGGGCATCGCGACCGATACCAGGGTGATGTATCTGCATGATGGCGGCGTGTTCATCGTCACCCTGCCCATCGATGGCGAAGCGGCGTGCCACGCCAATGGCGGCACGCTGGGCTTTGCGGCGAAATCAGCCGAAGAGGCCGATGCGTTTCATGCGGCCGGCGCAGCAGCGGGTGGCACCCCGATCGAGGACGCGCCGGGCGTGCGCGCTGGGTCGTTCGGCAAGCTCTACCTTGCGTATCTGCGCGATCCCGATGGCAACAAGATTTGCGCGATGCAGCGGATGGCCTGACACGCGCGCCGCACCAACGAAAAAGGGCCCCGATGACGGGGCCCTGATTCGTTGGGGCTGCAACAGGCTTATTTCTTGAGGCTGAGCCCACCGAAGCGACGGTTGAACTTCGCCACCTGGCCGCCAGCGTCGAGCAAACGGCCGGTATTGCCGGTCCAGGCGGGATGCGCGGTCGGATCAATGTCGAGCTTCATCGTGTCGCCCTCCTTGCCCCAGGTCGAACGCGTCTGGAACAGCGAGCCATCGGTCATCTGCACATTGATCATGTGATAATCGGGGTGAATATCGGCCTTCATGGGTCTTCTCCTGAGCGCCGCTGGTTTCCGACCAGCAGCTAGAGTGAAATTCGGAAGTCGCGCGGTTAGCGAGGGTCCGGGGAGAAAGCAAGAGTTGCTCATGTTACCAGATTTTGGTAATGCATAGATATGGCAAGCAAAAACACGTCTATCGCTCTCGGCACACCCTTTACCGACTTTGCACGGGCCAAAGTGGAATCGGGCGAGTTTGGTTCGACCAGCGAGGTCGTGCGTGAGGCGATGCGGCGCTACATGGCCAACGAAGCCAAGCGGGAAGCGCTGGATCGCGCGCTGCAAGAGGGGCTGGACAGCGGCCCGGCCCGTCCCTTTGATTGGGACGCCTTCATAGAACGCAAGTTCGGCTCCGACAGCGATGTATGAAGTCATTTTGAGGCCTGCAGCCGAAGCCGATCTTGACGACATAGCCGACTACATGATTGCCGAATGGGGAGCAGCGCAAGCGCGCGGATATATCACGGCATTGCGGCATAACATCACCGGATTGCAGGAGTTTCCTGCCCGATTTCCCCGATACGAAAGCAAGGTAGGCGTGTTCCGGAAAATGAAATGCCAGCACCATTTGGTGTTTTTCACGGTCTCAGTCGAGGTTGTCGACGTCGTTCGCATTTTGCACGAACGGATGGATTTTGAGGACCAATTAGCGGCGAGTGTGTAGCATGGCTCTCCGTCCCACAATGTTGGTCGCGATCACTGCAGCCCTCACCGCCTGCGCGTCAAGTGATCCCGGCGCGCGGGATGCGGCGCGCGCTGACGATGAAGGCCAGCAAACCGACGGCCAGGCTGCCAGCCGCCGCAACGTCTATTCAGCCGACATCGCCGACGATCCCACTGTGCAGCGCAGTGGGAGAGCGGGCTGGACGCGCTGGAAGCGCGCTGCCGCGAAACGGGCGAGTTTTGCGCGGAGGCGGAGCGCTTGCGGTAGACGGTGGGGCGGGATAACCGGTAACAATGACAATCGCTCAGCGGCGGGTACGAAATGCCTGCGCCAAAATGAGACCCAATGACAGCACCAACATCAAGGCCGCAGCGATGTACCAAGGCTGGCGCTTTCCGGGTGGATTGGCGCATTCTGTTGCGAGTGGAGTCGGTCTGACGTTATTACCGACCTCCGCAATTCGCCCTTGTGATTGGGGTATGCTTGTGGTTGCGTCTAACCGTTCGGCAATGGCGCCTGTATGAGCGAGAGCACCTACGATTTGCTGGTGCTGCTGAGCGGTTACAACAAAACGAAGACGGACATTTCGCAAATGCCCCGTTGGGATAGTGGGCGCGATAGCTTGGACGGCAGCCACCAGGTCGCCGCCACTGTGCGCAGCAAAGCTGCGCATGTCACCAAAGTCACCAAAACCTTCCTCTATCAGTTGATCACGGAACCACAGGTAAGAGCGCCGTTCTGAGCCATCGTTCCCATCGAGTATGGTGGTC
>JANOPV010000373.1:0-1858 GCA_031422035.1 Sphingomonas sp.
TCCGGCGCCACCTGTTTCGCGCTGTTTCGCACCGCTGCGGAGCGTGACGCCGCCGCAACCCGCATCGCCAGTTCGCATCCCGAATGGTGGCAGATGGCGGGCGCGCTCCGGTGAACCCCGCCAGCGCGGAGGAGGCATGGCACGGCCTGGGTTCTCCGAAGCCCGGCGGCGTGCTGATTGTCGGCGACCATGCTTCAGCCTTTGTCCCGCCAGACATTGCCCTCGGCATCGACCCGGCGCTGCTGCGGCTCCACATCGGCAGCGACATCGGTGTCGCTGAGGTCGCTGCGGCGCTGGTGTCGTTACACGGTGTCGATTGCGCTTTCCTTGCGGGCGTTTCCCGGCTCGTCGTTGACCTTAACCGAGACGATGGCGCCTCCGGCCTCATCCCCACCCACAGCGACGGCCACGCAATACCCGGTAACATCGCGCTGGATGAAGCGGGCAAGGCAGCGCGTATTGGCCGTTTTTATCACCCCTATCATGCAAAGCTCGACCAACTGGTCACCCTGGCGCGCCCAGTAATGATCCTGTCGCTGCACAGCTTCACCCCGGGCCTCGCCAGCCGACCTAATGACAAGCGCCCATGGCACATCGGCATCCTCTACAATAATGACGACCGACTGGCCCGCATCGCCATCCCGGCTTTCTCCGCGTCCGGCCTCCACGTCGGCGACCAACTGCCCTATTCCGGCAAGGATTTGAATTACAGCATGAACACTCACGCCGAAGCCAACGGCATCCCCTATCTGGGCATTGAGATGCGCCAGGATATGGTTGGTGATGCCCACGGCGTTGAGCGGATGGCCATATGGATAGCGTCCGTGCTCACTTCATGCCGGAAACATCTTGCGGAAATGGCCACTTGCGGGGAATAGGGCCGGATATTCCGGGGGTTTTATGACTGATCGCTTCGATAAGAACCGTTTGCCCAGCCGCCATGTGTCGGTCGGGCCATCGCGTGCGCCGCATCGCAGCTATTATTATGCGATGGGCCTGACCGAGGAACAGATCGCCCGCCCGTTCGTCGGCATTGCCAGTGCCGGCAATGACAGCGCACCGTGCAACACTACGCTGAACGCTCAGGCCGACATTTGCCGCCAGGGCGTCGAAACTGGCGGCGGGATGCCGCGCCGGTTCAACACCATCACCGTCACCGATGGCATCGCCATGGGGCATCAGGGGATGAAAAGCTCGCTGGTCAGCCGCGAAGTCATCGCAGATTCGGTTGAACTCAGCATGCGCGGCCATTGCTATGACGCGCTGGTGGGCTTTGCCGGGTGCGACAACTCGCTGCCCGGCATGATGATGGCGATGCTCCGCCTCAATGTCCCGTCGATCTTTGTCTATGGTGGCTCGATCCTGCCCGGTCGCTTTCACGACCGCGACGTCACCGTCGTCGATGTGTTTGAAGCGGTCGGCCAATATGCCGCTGGTGGCTGTCCGTTGCAGGAGCTGATCGCGCTGGAAAAGGTCGCCTGTCCCGGTCACGGCGCGTGTGGTGGGCAGTTTACTGCCAACACCATGGCCTGTGTCGGTGAAGCCATCGGACTATCGCTGCCCAATTCCAACATGATGCCCGCACCATTTCAGGCGCGCGAAGACATTGCGATTGCAGCGGGGGAACAGGTAATGGCGCTGCTCGCTGCTAATATCCGTCCCCGCGACATCTGCACCCGCGCCGCCTTTGTGAACGCCGCCCGCGTCGTCGCGGCGACTGGCGGATCGACCAACGCGGCGCTGCATTTGCCCGCCATGGCAAGTGAAGCGGGGATCGACTTCGACCTGTTCGACGTTGCCGAGGCTTTCAAATCAACACCCTATATCGCTGACCTCAAACCTGGTGGCAAATATGTTG
>JANOPV010000374.1:0-5023 GCA_031422035.1 Sphingomonas sp.
ATAGCGGCGCAGCTCAACTTCCGCGCCATAAAGCTCAGCGCGCGGGGCGTTGGCAAAACTGGTGATGAGCGAGGAGCCCAGATTGACCGCGGTCGCCTCGATCGGATTGTCGATGCCCTTGTAGAAACCGGCGATGGTCAATTGCTGATCACGGGCAAAATACCATTCGTAGCGCGCTTCAAAATTAGTCAGGCGGCTGTCGGTCAAGAACTGGTTACCAAAAAAGGTCCGCTGCGATTCGGTATCACGATAGGGCTGCGGCGCGAGCTCGCGGAACTGCGGGCGGGCGATGGTCCGCGATGCGGCAAAGCGCAGCTGCATATCCTCGGCGAAATTCCAGGTCAGCGTCGCTGCCGGCAACCAATAATCATTGGCCAGCCGGGTCGATGCCAATGCTGGCGTGCCGAACAGGGCGTTCGGCGTCACCGACTGGATCGCATCTTCGTAGCGGACACCGATGTTCAGCGTCACGCCGTCGAGTAGCTCCGCCTCCGCCATCACATAGCCGGCATGAACCGTCAGTTCGGCGTCGTAAGAGGCGGATCCGAGCGCGCCGGTCGTATCGCGCAGCAGCACGTTGAACGCGTAAACATTATAATCGCTGAGCAGAAAATCGATCCGCTCCTGCGCCACCGCACTCGGTAATGCGCCCGCCGGAAAGAAATCAAAGTCGCGGCGCAGCGCGGTCCGATCATTGTCATAATAAGCGTAACCGGTGGACAGCGTAATATCCATCGTCGTCGGCAGACGATAGGCAAGGTCGATACCGCCCGACCACACCGTGTCGTTCAGTTCGGAAAAGGCGATATTGGCGAACTGCCCAGGGGAGCGCAGATCGTTGACATAGTCGCGGACCGTTTCGTCAAAGGCATAGCTGTAATTGCGTTCATAGGGTGCATTACGCTGCGATTCCGCGCCACTACCGCGGATCGTGACCGCAAAGTCATCAAACTCAAACTCACCGAGCAGCTGCAGGTCGAGCAACTGCCGCTCATACCAAGTGGTCAGCCCGGTTTGCAGCGTCGCGTCGGGCCGGGTCGTGCTCGGGCTGACGGTATCGAAATTGTTGCCAACCGCGACCCGCGCCTCTTTCAGCGTATCGCGGATGAACAGTGCGGTCGCCCGGATACGATGCTCGTCAAACGATAGCGCGCCGGAGAACATCACATTCGACACCAGTCGATTTTCAGTCGTCACATAGCGGAAATCTGAGGATTCAACGAGCGCCTCGGTGGCGGAGCCCGCTATGCCGCTGCGGGTGCCCGCCTGTTGCAGGCCAGCACGGGTGCGCCAGCTGTTCGACAGGCTGGCGACGACGACCATGCCCAGTTCAGCCTCACCCAGCTCAAACGTATCGCCCGCCGCGACATCAGCGCTGAAATTCGCTGGAATGTCGCCATTGCGCTGGATGACGCTGGTGTTGGAGTTGACGAAACTCGCGGTGATGTCCTGGATCTGGCGGCGGGTGAAATCGCCGCCCTCGACCACGCGGTCACCCGTAGCAATTGCTCTGGCGAGTAAGTCCGGCACGCTGCGCGTACCGTCGTCATAGCCCGACCAGTCGGTGTTCCCGCCAAAATAGGAATAACCCAGTCGCGCCGTCGTCTCGGTATCGCCGCCTATCGACAGGCCAAAATCGAAAAAGCCTTCTTCGGGGGCGGCGCGGGTGGTCAGGTTGATGACGCCACCGCCAAACTCGCCGGGATAATTTACCGAATAGCTTTTCTGGACGATGGTCGAAGCGAGGATTGCGGTCGGAAACAGATCGAGCGGAATAACTCGGCGCAGTGGTTCGGGGCTCGGCAGCGGCGAGCCATTAAGCAGCGCCAGCGAGTAGCGTTCACCGAGCCCGCGCACGTAAACAAATCGCCCGCCGACCACGCTGAGGCCAGTCACCCGGCCCAGCGCGCCCGCGACATCGCCTTCGCCGGTGCGGGCAATATCCTCGGCGCTCAGCACGCTGACCACTTCGGGCGTCGCGCGCACGGGATTGGGGATATAGCGGCCGCGCACGACAATATCGTCATTGTCGATACTGGCACCGGGGCCAGCGACGTCGACCTCCGGGTCTGCCGATTCAGGCGCTTCGGCAGGCGGCGCTGGGGTTTCAGCGGGCGTCGGCAGTGCTGCCTGTGCAAAGGCAGGCGCAGCGATCAACGCCGTTGTCGAAAGCAGCACGCCGGTAATCAGGCGCATTCTCTGGCGTTCCCATTCGCGAGCGAACGTGCGGTGGCTGGTCATGATTTTCCCCGGAAGTTCAATGAACCGGCGGGGTGGCGTTCGGTCTACGAAGCCACCCCGCACACATGGTCGGTGGTGGCGTTAACCGGCGGCGGGCAGAGCGACACACGACGCCTGGTCGGCGGCGGTTCCGCAGGTCCAGCCCTTCCACCAATTGTCATTCGCATCGCGCACCGCACCGATATAGGCGACGGTGGTGAAGTAACTCGACAGGCTGGTCGGGCTAAACGGAGTTACCGCAGTTTCATTCGCGCCATTGATGAACGTGCCGGTCAACGTCGATGTGCCGTTGGCGGTGTTGTTCGTGCCGAGGTTAAAGATCGTTGCGATCTGCGCCGCTGTTACATCGGTGTCGTCAACAAAGGCGGTGGTGCAGGTAAAGAACACTGAATTGAAACGCGGTGCCCCCAACTCGTCGAGTGGGGCATTGGCCGCCTGGACGGTTGCCGCCGTATCGATGTCGAGACACTGGCTGGTTGCGCCGGTACCGCGCACCGTGCCGTTGACCAACGTCGCATCCGCGCCGCCGCGCAAGTGAATGTAATTCACCGTCCGCGGTGTTACGAAGGTGAAGTTCGAGAGCAATAAGTTCGTGCGCGGAATGGCATCAACCGGCTTATCAGTCGAATCAAGTTCGATCAGCTTATCCGCGCCGCCTGCGCGCTGCGTCACGATCACAAATTGGATCGCGCCCTTGAACCCAGAATCGAGGTCGAGACTGTCATCGTCATTGCCGGTCAGCACCAGATAGCGGCTGTTAACCCGGCCACCGAACCATTCGATGCCATCGTCCGAGCTATTGTGAACCTGCACATATTCAAAGATGGTGCCAGCGCCGACCCCGCCCAGGGTGATGCCGTTCAGCTCATTATTGGTGTCCACGCGGAACCCCGAGTGGCGCACCTGCAAATAGCGGATCGAACCGGATGAATCGTTCGCACTCGCGCCGCCATAGATTGAGCCGGATGTCCCTTCGACTGGAGCCTGGCAGGCGAGGGTGCCGCCGGTTGCACCCGCATCAGCGCAATCACCAATGGGTGCTCGGCCCAGAATAACGAGGCCGCCCCATTCGCCGATCGAATCGGCGGTGGAGTTGCCAACCACATTCTGGCGGCTGGTCATCACGACCGGTCGGGTCGCCGAACCATCGACATTCAGCTGCGAACCGCGATTGACCACCAAAAAGTCTGCGCCCGACGCGCCAAAGATGGTGACGCCAGCGTCAAGGGTCAGTGTGCCTGCGGTCGAACCCGCCAGCGGTGCATTGGGATCACCGCCGCGATCGTCGCCAACCTGAACCTTGCCCGACAGCGAATAGATCGTGCCAGCGAGGTTCTGCAAACGCAGCGCGCCGCGAATCGAGCCGGTAAGCTGGCAGTTGCGGCGGCTATCATTGGCCGACACCGATATGGTGCCGCTATCGATGGTGCCGGTCGGGCAACTTGCCGCCGCAATGCCCGGTGTAGGCGTTGGTGTGGGGGTCGGCGTCGGCGTTGGCGTCGGCGCGGGAAGCACCACCAACTGGCCCTCACCGGGCGATGCGATGTCATCGGCGCCGCAACCAGACAGGGTCAGGGCAGCCGCGCTGGTAAACAGGATGACGCGCAGGGAAGCGGAAGCTCGCATGGGTTATGCTCCAGGAAAACTAGGTTCACAGGAGCGCTTGCCCACGCCCCGAGCCCGGGCACTGAGAGGCAAAACGAATCCCCCTCTGGCACTGGCCTGAGCGGGCATTAGGGTCGGTTTATGACACCGGGGTTCCGCTTGCGTTACTCATTCGTGACGCCAGCGTTGCTGATTTGTGACGATCTCGTGGTGGCTAGTGGCGTCAGCGCTTAACGCGCGGCGTAGGTTTCACCCATCCGCTCAAGGGCCATGCGAGCAACCTCACGGCTGTCCATCACCGAACCATTGGCCATTTCCAGCGCAAAATGCCGACGATGATCGCGCACGGCTTCAAACAACGCGCGGGCACTGGCGATGCGTCCGGTGCGCAGATAGACAGTGGCGAGATTAAGCAGCCGGGCCGGGTCATTGGCGGCGGCGCCGTTGCGCGCTTCGATCTGCTGTTCCGCAACGCTGTAGTCGGCCCGCATCAGCGCTTCATAGCCGAGCGCGCCGCGCGCATAGCCCAGCTCGCGCTCAGGGCGATCATTGGCAAACGCAGGCGCAGCAGCGGCGGTTGCAATAGCGCACAGGGCGATGGTGAATCGGCGCATGACAGTCTCTCCATTTGGCTAGTTGAGGAGAGAATGACATGTTTTTTCCAGACTGCAACACAGATGTCACAAACATCTGAACGGCTCGTCGCGAATCACCCCATGGCCCCGATTGTGACCAGCAACAGGAAAAAGCCGGTGAGGGTGATGAGCGCGACAGCCAGCAAAATGATGGTGCGCAGCATCGCGCCAATGCGTGAGCAGCGATAGGCTCCGCGCAGCTGGCGATAAATGTGCACCGGCACATAGGCCAGCCCGCCGGCCATGAGCAGATCGCCATTCAACCCGGCGACCGCCAGCAAACGCAACGCGACCGCCAACAATGTCATGAAACTGATTGAATAGGTGACGAACACCAAATGATCATACCAGCCAAAGCGGCGGCTGAACGGGAAGAGCAGCCACAGAAACGGCGCGGACAGCGGGATCAGCAGCCAGCTATATTTATAGCCGTTGGTCTGCATTTTGTAGAGCGCGAGTGACGGGTTGGCGTTGGCTTGGGTGATGGCGTCGTCAATCGCTGGCACGCCAGTGCGCGCCTCAGTCAGCACAAACTCTTCACC
>JANOPV010000375.1:0-3111 GCA_031422035.1 Sphingomonas sp.
ATTTCGAGGAGTTGGGAGGCGGCAAAGGCCGTGCCACCATCGAGCACGCCTTCGAGGCGGTCGCGGCGCATGAAGTCGTTATTGGCGAGCGGCTTCTCGAGTGGCTGCGGAAGCGTAACGATGTGCGGATCTTCGGCATGACCGGGTCAGCGGCAAGCGATCGCGTGCCGACGATCGCCTTTACTATCGAAGGGAAAGACTCTTTGGACGTGGTCAAGTCCATCGACCGTCTTAAGATCGGCATCCGACATGGCGACTTCCATTCTCGCCGTTTGATCGAAGCACTTGGACTTGCGCCCAAGGGCGTCATCCGGGTGTCGATGGCCCATTACAATACAGTGGCTGAAATTGACCGGCTGATTGCCGGACTGGATCAGGCATTGGCATAGCTGGGGCAAATCCCGGTTTGATTGAATTGAATTTGGGATTGAACGAACCCGCTGACGGGGGGAGTTTTGCGTTTGTTGTCGGCGATGGCCTCCTGATGGGAGGGTTAGGGTGTTGACGTTCAACCCCTGACCAGGAGACCATCGATGACTGACGCCCTGAAAGCGGTTAGCCCGCTGCGCCGCCGCATGATTGACGACATGAGCCTGCGCAACCTGTCGCCAGCCACCCAGCGATCTTATCTCCATGCGGTGACGAAGTTCAGCCGTTATTTTGGCCGGCCGCCGGACCGGCTGGGGCTTGAGGATGTGCGCGCGTTCCAGGTTCATCTGGTATCGCGGGGTATTTCGTGGCCGGCGCTGAACCAGACAGTATGCGCCTTGCGGTTCTTCTACGGGGTGACGCTGGACCGCGGCGAGATCCCCGAGCGGATCGCCTACGCCCGTACACCGCGCAAACTGCCGGTGATCCTGAGTGCCGATGAGGTGGTTCGCTTCCTCGAAGCGGTGCCGTCGCTGAAGGCGCGCGCCGCGCTGACCACGGCCTATGCGGCGGGCTTGCGTGCTTCAGAAGCAATAAGCCTGAAGGTCGCCGATATCGACAGCGCGCGGATGTTAATCCAGGTGCGTCACGGCAAGGGCGCCAAAGACCGGACGGTGATGCTGTCGCCGCAGCTGCTGACGATCTTGCGCACCTACTGGCGGCTGGCACGGCCTGAGGAGTGGTTGTTTCCCGGACGCACTCCCGACAAGCCGATTGATGTGCAAGTGCTCCACGCGGCATGCCGTTCCGCCACCAAGGCGGCGGGCCTGGTCAAGCGGATCAGTGTGCATACGCTGCGCCATAGCTTCGCCACGCATCTGCTCGAGAGCGGGGTGGATATCCGGATCATCCAGGTGCTGCTGGGACATAGCAGCCTGTCAACGACAGCACGCTACACCCATGTGGCGACAACCACGATCGCCGCGACGCAAAGCCCGTTCGACCGGTTGAACCTCGAGGTGATGCCGCCAATGTGAGTTGCGGGGTCATGCATTCCGCACTTGAGGTGGCGGATATCTTCCGCCGCCATGGCCCTGGCTATCGCGCTGCCCATGACGGACACCTCGGGCGCATCGAGCGCCGCGTCATGTCGGCGATCGAGCTGTGCCGGACCGCAGCGCTTGGCGGCCATGTCGAAAGTTGCCAGGACTGCGCCCACACCCGCGTGGCTTACAATTCTTGCCGCAACCGGCATTGTCCCAAGTGCCAGGGGGCCGCGCGCGATGCGTGGCTGGCCGCCCGCCAGGCCGATCTGCTGCCGGTGCCGTACTTCCATGTCGTGTTCACCCTGCCAGCCGAGATTGCGGCCATCGCCTACCAGAACAAGGCGCTGGTCTATGCCATCCTGTTCGATGCCGTGGCCGAGACGCTGAAGACCATCGCCGCCGACCCCCAGCATCTCGGCGGCGAGCTTGGCTTCATTGCCATCCTGCATACATGGGGGCAGACACTCACCCACCATCCGCATATCCATTGCCTGGTCCCCGGCGGCGCCCTGTCGCGCGATCGGCAACGCTGGATAGCCTGCCGTTCCCGCTTCTTTCTGCCCATCCATGTGCTCTCCAGCCTGTTCCGGCGGCTGTTCCTCGAACGGCTCAAGGCAGCACACACCGATGGGCGGCTGCGCTTCTTCGGCGCGCTCAGCACGCTGAACGGCGCGCCTGCCTTCGCCGCCGCGCTCAGGCCGTTGCGGGCCAAGCGCTGGATCGTCTATGCCAAGCCGCCATTTGGTTCGCCCGAACATGTGCTCGCCTATCTCGGCCGCTACACCCACCGCGTCGCCATCGCCAACAGCCGTCTGGTCAGCGCCGATGCGGCCAGCGTGACCTTCCGCTGGCGCGACTATCGGCATGGCAATGCGTCCCGCCTGATGTCGCTCGACCCGGACGAGTTCATCCGCCGCTTCCTGCTGCACGGCTTGCCCGACGGTTTTCACCGCATTCGCCATTATGGCTTCCTCGCCAATGGCTGCCGCCGGACAAGGCTCGCGACCATCCGGCAGTTGCTGGCCGAAGCCAAACCAGCAGTGGCCGATACCAGCCACCAGACCACTCAACCGTTGCGCCAGCGCCTACGGTTCGATCCAACTCTGTGTCCCTGTTGCGGCGGCACGCTGCGCATCACCGCAACGCTGCCACGCTGGCAAACGAGGATCGTGCAGCCATGCCCCGACACATCATGAGCATGCGTCATACCCCGAACATCGATCAAGGCGGCGGCGCGGCAACAGTCTCGACAAACGCACTGACCACCTGTGCCGCACGGGCTCCGCGACCATATGTCGAGCTGAAGCGTCACTCCTCCACCGTGCCCGGCATGTGTCTGGTCGTGTCGATGGCCACGGCCAACATCAGCGGCTCCACATCGCCGACGTCCACATCACCGCGGAGCCTCGCCCAAAGCCGCTCACCCAGAGCAAGCACCGCAGCACAAATCCCATAGCCCGGCCGCGTCAGCGGATTCGTTCAATCCGGCTTCAATGAGGTCGCGCACCGCACCTAGATCCCCGCTCACCGCCGCGCGACCTCACAGAACCCTCCAGATTCCCAAATCAGCGCTGATCTGATTCAAGATGGCTGCCGGACAGGAGGCTGGCAGCGATGGTTCAGGCTCTTTCTGGTGATATCCGCAGGCGGATCGTCAAGGCCGTCAATGCGGGGCTCTCTCGTAACAAGGCAGCCA
>JANOPV010000376.1:0-5407 GCA_031422035.1 Sphingomonas sp.
CGTTGGTCATGCTCTCCATCCCGCCCGCGACGACCATGTCGACCGACCCGGCGGCCAGCGCCTCTGCGCCCATGATGACGGTCTGCATGCCCGATCCGCACACTTTGTTGACCGTTATAGCCTGCACCGAATTTGGCAGCCCCGCCTTGATCGTCGCTTGCCGCGCCGGGGCCTGGCCCAGGCCAGCGGGCAGCACGCAGCCCATATAGACCCGGTCGATGCTCGCCCCGTCGATCCCGGCGCGCTCCACCGCCGCGCGGACGGCGGCCGCGCCCAAGTCGGTGGCCGTCGCATCGGACAGCGCGCCCTGCATGCTGCCCATCGGGGTGCGGGCATAGGACAGAAAGACGATTGGATCGGTGGCGGTCATGATGGGTTCTCCGGCGCAGTGTTTGATAAGGATTCGTTGAACACTGAATAAGCGCACGCGGTCTATGCTGCAATGCGGCAACGGTTAACGGCAGCATAGCGCTTGGCGAACAGCATCGCTGCGCCTAGGAGTGAATCAACGGGATCAAACGGTTTCCCGATCAGGCTCAGGCCCAAACACCGTGCCCGCCCCATTGAGGAGGTCACACATGCTGGTGCCAAAAAATCCCTTATCGTCCGATTGTCGCCGGCTGCCTTCAGCTTTGCTGACCCGGCGGGGCTGGATAGCGGGCGCGCTTTCGGCGGTTGCGGTTGCTGGCTGCACCCATGGCCGAATGCCGGAACGCACCGCGATTACGGTCCTGTTTATCTGCCAATATGGCACAGCAAAAAGCCCGATTGCCCGGGAGATTTTCCGGCGGATGGCCCGGGCACGGCACAGTTTGGCATTGACCATCTCGCGCGGCATCACCCTAGAGGATCACCTCTCACCGCCACTACGCGCTCGGCTGGTGCGCGATGGCATCAATGTTGACGCTGATCCGCTGGCAATATTGGCACCTGCTGATTGGCAGATGGCGGACATAGTCGTCGCGTTCAACCCGTTGCCGGAAGCCGTGCGTCCTCGGGATCTTAGGGATTGGACGACAGTGCCGTCGTTCAACGAAGATTATGACAATGGTCTGGCGGACCTGTCGCGGCGGGTCAGTGCATTGTTCGACACAATGGCCTGAGGGGGTTGTGAAAGGTTTCTGCTTGAAACTTGATTGGCGGCGTGATTAGCATTGCGCTCAATCAGGAGAGATTTGATGGCCACCGCCGCAACCGACGCCCGCACCCAGGAACCCGCACGATCCGCAGCAGAGGCTGATCCCGCCGCTGCGATGCGCGGGGTGCTCGACCGGCAGCGTGCTGACTTCATGGCCACGCTGCCCGTGCAAGTGGACGTTCGGGTGGACCGGCTCAACCGGGCGATCAGCATGCTGGTCGAGCATAGCGATGCCTTTTGTGATGCGGTGAGCGAGGATTTCGGCCACCGGTCGCGCGAGCTGACCCTGATGACCGACATCGTCCCGTCGATCAACGCGCTGAAACATGCGCGCAAGCATGTTGCGGGCTGGATGCGGACCGAGCGGCGCAAGTCGCTGTTCCCGCTGTCGCTGCTCGGCGCGCGCAGCAAGGTCGAATATCAGCCAAAGGGCGTGGTGGGTGTGATCGCGCCGTGGAATTTCCCGGTGGGTATGGTGATGGTGCCGCTGGCGGGGATCCTTGCCGCGGGCAATCGCGCGATGCTGAAGCCATCGGAATTCACGCCGCGGGTAACCGCGCTGTTCGAGCGGATCGTGCCCGACTATTTTGCCGAAACCGAGCTGGCGGTGGTCAGCGGCGGACCGGAAATGGGCGCGGCGTTTTCCGCGCTGCCATTTGACCATATCATCTTTACCGGCGCGACCAGCGTTGGCCGCCACATCATGCGGGCGGCGGCGGAAAATCTGACGCCGGTGACGCTGGAGCTGGGCGGTAAATCCCCGGTCATCGTCGGCCAGAGCGCGGACATTAGCGCGGTCGCGCGTAAGGTCGGCATGGGCAAGCTGATGAATGCCGGGCAAATCTGTCTCGCCCCCGATTATGTGCTGATCGACGAGGCGCGCGAACAGGCGTTTGTCGATGCGGTGGTCGGCGCGGCGAGCGCGATGTATCCGACCATCCTCGACAATCCCGATTACACCGCGGTGGTCAACGACCGGCATCATGCCCGGCTGACCGGCTATATCGACGATGCCCGGGCCAAGGGGGCGGACATTGTTGTCGTCAATCCGGCGGGCGAGGATTTCGCCGCCGCCAACAGCCGCAAGATGCCGCTGCACATCATTCGCGGCGCGACCGACGAGATGACGGTGATGCAGGACGAGATTTTCGGGCCATTGCTGCCCATCCGCCGGGCGGCGACGACGGCGGCGGCGGTGGATTATGTCAATGCCCATGACCGCCCGCTCGGCCTCTATTATTTCGGTAGCGACGCGGTGGAGGAACGCCGGGTGCTCGACACCACGATCTCCGGCGGGGTAACGGTCAACGACGTTATCATGCACGTGGCGCAGGACGACCTGCCGTTCGGCGGCACCGGCCCCTCGGGCATGGGCAGTTATCATGGGCATGATGGCTTCAAGACGTTCAGCCACGCCAAGGCCGTGTTCCGCCAGACCAAGGTTGATGTCGCCAAGCTCGCCGGGATGCTGCCGCCTTATGGTGCGACCACCCGCAAGACGATTGCTCGCGACCTGAAAAGCTGATCCGGCCCGCGCCGCTTAGCGGGTTCGCCGTGGTCGCGGCGGTGGCGGTGGAGGCGGCGGCGGTGGCGGTGTAGGTTCGTTTGTCTGGCCGCCGCCCGCGCATCCAGGAAAGCGTATCGGACAGTGCTCTTCTCTAGGATCACCCAGAGGATTCAATACTACGCCCCTTGCATTTGGCTGGACCAGTGGTGTTGGCGGTGGCGGCGGCGGGGTTTCTGACGAACGTTGCCAAGTGCCATAGTCTGGCCGCGCCAAGCTGGGCCGCACGCCCTGCTCCACTGGCGCAGGTGCCGGCGCAGGCGCAGTAGCACTTTGCCCCGCTGCCCCCTGTTGCTGCGCAAATGTGGGTGCGTGACACAGCAGCATCGCCAATGTCGCCGCGCTCGTCGCCAATATGGATTGTCTGTTCATCGGTCTTTCCTTGCCCCCTTTGGACCCCGTCAATTGTGCGTGGGCACCGTGTGGGACCAATCGTTGCGCTGTCTCAACTATCAGGGCGCGTCGCGAGTATCTGTGACTTGTGGCACAAGTGATACAAGATAATGGTGATGGATTGCGCTCGACAGCGGAGCGCGCTAATCGCCCGCATCGCTCAGTGCCCCTGTGGTGAAATTGGTAGACGCGCCGCACTCAAAATGCGGTTCCGTGAGGAGTGCTGGTTCGAGTCCGGCCAGGGGCACCATATTCGCTTCGCGCACATGATAGCCCTGGCGTTTTTTGCCGTCTGAACCTTGTCCGGTGGAGACACCCATTCACCCACCTGTGCACCGTCGCCGGTGGGTGCAAAAGCCACGAAAATCTGCCAACAATTAGGTCCGCTTGGTCGCCGCGGCGCAGTAGAGCAGGCTGCAGACCCGCCCCTCAATGGCACTAAACGCTCCGCAAGGATGCGGCCCATATCGCTGTAAAAGCATCTATTTCCCCAACGCGCACGTATTTTATGAAACCGATGTAACCCTGCTCAACTTATTGGCGAATACCTCCTCGGCCGGGGGCGACGGTTGGAGCCGCTAAAGTGAGCCTCCGCTCGTCATGGGCATAATGTGGTTACGGGTGTTGAGGTTGCGACGAGGGGTCATGTGAAACAGCCGTTAGATCAACCTTGTCGCGACGCTCGCCGTGCAGACCATGCTGCCGCTGATTATGTCCTGCTACTGCAAGCCGTCAGAGACGGGGACATGGCGGCATTTCGGGCGCTGTATGACCACGCTGCGCCGGCGCTGTATGCAACCGCGACTCGGGTGCTGCCAGAGGCCAGCGCTGCACAAGACGCCCTGCAGGAGGGGTTCCTGCGGATATGGCGCAATGCCCATCGCTATAATCCGGCTCTGGGCCAGCCGATGGCGTGGATGTCAGTCATCGTGCGCAATGCGGCGCTCGATATGGTGCGGCGGCGGCGCGATGAAAGCGACATTGAGGCCATTCGCAGCGATCAGTTGCCGCTCACGCTACCCGTCAATCCGGACCATATTTGCTTGAATAGACTGCTGGAGCAGCTTCCCGATGACCAAGCGCGCGCGATTGTAGCTACTTACACCTATGGCCTGAGTAGCGCGGAGCTGGCTTTGTATATGAATGCGCCGTTGGGCACGGTAAAATCCTGGGTTACCCGAGGAACAGCGGCGCTGCGCCAGATGATGACACGATGAGCATCGCGTTTTATCCCATGGTAATGCGCAACCGTTGCGGCAACGCAACACTCGGGCAGTTTATCACTGTCAATGACGCTGTGCGTGCGATCACTGCATCCGAAATCCGTGCTGTTACGATAAAGCGCATGAGTGAGGATGGGCGCAGTCATGGTTGATAGCGATAAAGCATCGCGCTTTGTGCTCGGCACATTGTCGCCTGACGAGCGTGCCAGTGTCACGCGTGAGCGGCTGTTCAATCGCGACCTGGATAGCGAGATAATCGCGCTGGAGCGGTTTTACGCGGCCGCAACCGCGCAAGTGGGCGGCGCGGCGACGGAGGAGGATGCGGCCCCGATACCTAACATCTGGTCGCGCATCGAAGGCGCGGTCATCGCGGAGGCGCACGCACTATCCGGTGTGGCGCTCGAAGGCTTTGGCGATGGCGGCTGGGAGCCGCATGACGCGCCCGGCATCGATTTCAAGCAATTATGGGATGAGAACAGCATCCTGATCCGCTGCGTCCCGGGCGGCGCGCAAGATGCGCACGACCAGCCGTCCGACCAGGATGAGCACATCATCGTCATCGCCGGCGAGCTCCACATGGGCGGGCGGGTGTTCGCCACCGGCGACTATCTTTGCGTCCCCGCCGGCGCGACCCATGGCCGCATGCACTCCACCACCGGCTGTATATTGTTCACGCAATATCGGTGAGGGGGGGTGGGCGCGCGCGGTACAAGTGACTGAATAAGTTGGATAGTTTTGGGATGCTCAGCAAATGACGGTCTAGATCGCATCCAAACCGACATATCGTTCCGTACTATAATCGAGAGCACGAAGCGAGCTTCGCGCATCTGGTTTCAGTGGCGAGGACGAAGACATGGCTAGCAATCCACCGCAGCAGTTCGAAGTGTCCACGAAACCGTCGGACTTTTCATTCACGCCTGTGACCGCAACGGCACGCCTTGCCCCTTCGCTAAGGCCGGCGGTGGATGAGGCGCTGAGGCTCTTCAGGGAACTTAGCGTCGTCAGACCGGAGGTGTTCATCGTCACCTCGGCTGATGCTAAGGTCGAAAATATTGGATTCGGCGGCGTTGCGGATGTTTCCATCAGTCG
>JANOPV010000377.1:0-14762 GCA_031422035.1 Sphingomonas sp.
CGAACCTGCGCCACCCGACGGCTCGGCCATGTGAAACTGGCTGGGGCGGCAGGATTCGAACCTGCGAATGCCGGCATCAAAAGCCGGTGCCTTACCACTTGGCGACGCCCCAACAGCGTCTCGGTGCCGCGCGCCTTAACGCGGCCCTGCGTCGTTGCAAAGGGGGGATGAGCTTTTGTTTAGTGGCCGTTCCCGTCCGCAGGCGGACGTGCTCGGTTCCTTTCCCGTCCGCAGGCGGACGCGGCCTTGACCTTTCCCGTCCGCCGGCGGACGCGGTTAGTCCAACCGCTGCACCCAGCCGTGGGTGTCGGGGGACAGGCCGCGCTGGATGTCGACGAGTTGCTGGCGCAGTCGCTGGGTGAGCTGGCCCGGGCCGCCGCCGCCGATGGTGAAGCTGAAGTCCGCGCCGGTCACGCTGCCAATGGGGGTGACGACTGCGGCGGTGCCGCAGGCAAAGCTTTCGACCAACCGTCCGCTGGTTGCATCGGCGCGCCATTGGTCGATGGCATAGCGGGCCTCGCGCACGGTCAGGCCAGATTCGCGGGCGAGGGTGATGAGGCTGTCGCGGGTGATGCCGGGAAGGATGGTGCCATCGAGCGGCGGGGAGGAGATCGAGCCATCGTCGAACACGAAGAACAGGTTCATGCCGCCCAGCTCCTCTATCCAGCGGCGTTCGGCGGCGTCGAGGAAGACCACCTGATCAAAGCCGCGGGCGATGGCATCGGCCTGGGTGCGCAAGCTCGCGGCATAATTACCGCCGCATTTGGCAGCACCAGTGCCGCCGGGTGCCGCGCGGGTGTCGGTTTCTGCGACCAGCAATTTTACAGCTGGCGCGCCGCTCTTGAAGTAATTGCCAGCGGCGGTGGCGATGACGATGTAGAGATATTCGGACGCGGGTTTGACACCCAGGAACACTTCGCTGGCGAACATGAACGGGCGCAGATAGATCGACCCGCCCTCCACCGGCGGGAACCAGGCGGCGTCGGCGCGGACGAGTTCGCGGACCGAATTGAGGAACAGTTCTGGCGGCAAATTCGGCATCGCCATGCGGTCGGCGGAGGCGTTAAACCGGGCGGCATTGGCATCGGCGCGGAACAACGCCATCGTGCCATCGGCGAGGCGATAGGCTTTCATGCCCTCGAATATCTCCTGCGCATAATGGAGCACGGCGGCGGCAGGATCGAGGCTGATCGGTGCACGGGCGGTAATCCGCGCATCGTGCCAGCCAGTGCCTTCCTTATATTTTATCATCGCCATATGATCGGTGAAACAGCGACCAAAGCCCGGGTCGATCAGCAATTGATCGCGGGTCGCGGCGGGCATCGGGCTGGCGTGCGGTTCGATGGAAAAGGCAGGAAGTGCGGTCATTGATGGCCCTGTTGGCGGAGATCAGTTGGCGCTTGGCGGTTACCGGGGTGCTAGGCGGGGGTCAACTATCGCGACAGGCGCAGCGATCAAGCCAGCGCTGCCCCCTGCGCCAACACAGCCAGCTCTGCCCCGCGATCCCGGGCCGCGCGCAGCGTGTCGGTCATCAGCTGGACCAGCGCGCCGTCGCCGTCGAGCACGTCAAGGCCGGCCTGGGTCATGCCCCCGGGGCTGGCGACGGCATCGGCAAGTTCGGCCAGAGTGTCGGGGGATGTCGTGACGGTCTCTGCCGCGCCGCTGAGCGTCAGCCGGGCGAGCGCGGCGGCGTCGGCGGCGGACAGGCCCAGCCGCTCACCAGCGGCGGCGAGCGCGGCGGCAAAGCGATAGGTGAAGGCGGGGCCGCACCCCGCGAGTGCTGTTACGAGGTCGAACGCGCGTTCATCGGCGACTGGCTGCACATGGCCGAGCGCGGTGAGCAACGCGGTCAGGGCGGTGTCGTGCACAGACGCATCGCCGAGCCGCGCGACGACCCCGCGACCGGTGGCCACCGGCATATTGGGCATCAGCCGGATGATGCTACCCGCGTCAGGAAAAGCCTCGTTCAGCCGTTCCATCGGCACGCCAGCGAGGATCGACAGCACCAGCGTCTTTGGCCCTGCCAGCGGGGTGATGACGGGGGCGAGGGCGGTAAATTGCTGTGGCTTGACGCCAACTAACAGGATGTCGGGCGCGGGCAGTCCCTCGGCATCACCGAGGGTCGCAACGCTCGGCGCAACCGGGACCCCGCTCTCTCGGATCGCGGTGATTTGTGCTGGTGCCAGGCCACCATCCAGCCAGCGCGACAGCATCGCGCCAGCCATCCGTCCGCAGCCAAAGATGGTGATGCTGGCGGCGACTTTGCGCAAAGACAGGGCAGTCATGCTCAGGCTTCTCCCTGCGTTTCAATCAATGCCGCGGCGATAGCTTCGCTCGGCGTCTTGCCGCCCCACAGGACGAACTGGAATACAGGGTAGAAGCGCTCGCATTCCTCAATCGCGGTCTGCACCAGCGTTTCGATGGCGGCAAAGGACAGGCCGTCGCCATCGGCCAAGGTGGCATGGCGATAGAGCAGCATGCCACTGGACGACCACAGCTCGAAATGGCCCATCCACAGCTGCTCATTAATCAGCGACAGCGTTTCGTGGATCGCCACGCGCTGGTCATCAAGCACCTTGATCTCGGGCATCATCAGCAGCTGCAGCACCTGATCTTCATCGCGCCACACCCCGCGCATTTCATAGGCGGCCCAACTGCCCTGAACGGTGGCGACCAATTCGTCTTCGCTGATCGTTTCATGGGGCCATTCGTGCGCGTCGCAATAGCGCATCAACAGATCAATGGGCTCGCCAGCCTCATCTTCATCGGCAAAGGGACGTGGGGTCATGCCAAATCCTTTGTGCGAATGGGGCGCAAAGCGCAATTGCGGATGGGCCAAATAGCGCTGGGTGGACGGCGGCCACGGACCTGGCCGCCGCCACGTGAATCACGCTTTGGGTTTACGCGCTCGTTTGACCGGCTCGGCAGCAGGCGCACCGCCCGATAATGCATCAACCTGAACCTTAAGCGCGGCAATCTCGGCGCGCGCTGCGGTCAGCATATCCTTATGCGCCTCAAATTCCTCACGGCTGACGAGGTCGAGACCGCCAAACCACTCACGGGCCCGTTCGCGCGCGCCAGACTCAGCCTCACGGGCCATGCCTGCCACGGTGCCAGCGGCGCCGTTTACGACTTTGGCGAGATCATCGAAAAATTTATTCTGCGATTGCATCGCGCATACTCCTCTTGGGTTGGCTCAACCCTTGCCACTATCTGATATTGGTGCGCGCAGCGGGCGGCACAAGTCTCTCAGCATCAGGATTGCGCCGGTCGATGTCCCAGTTGAGCACCGACGCAAAGCCGAGCCAGCACAGATAAGGCACCATCAGCCACGCGGCAGCCTTACGAATGCGGCCGAACAGGACGGTGGTGACGATGGCGCTGACGAAGATGAAGGCGATCAGGATGAGCGCTGCCGATACTTGCCGCTGGCCAAAAAATACCGGCGACCATGCGAAATTGGCGAGCAGCTGGATCATGAACGCAGTGATAGCGACCCCGCGGCCTCTGGCACCTCTGGCGTGCAAGATCATCGCCAGCGCCAGGCCCAGCATCGTGTAGAGCGCGGTCCAGGCCACGCCGAATACCCAGCCGGGCGGTACGATAGCGGGCAGGTCCAGCGCGGTGAACCAGCGGTTGGCCCAGCCGCTGTTCGACAGGATGCCCATCAGACTGCCGACGACGACGATGGTCGGCACGGTCACCAGCGCCCAACGCAGGAACGACATGCGTAATTGTCCGGGGGAGGCGATTTCGCTCATGCCGCTGTGGCTCCATCTGCTGTTGTGATTTGCACCTGTTCATCCCCGCCGCGCCGCGTTGCCGCAAGCAGAAACTCGACATTGCCCTCCGGCCCGGTGATCGGGCTGGTCATTATGGGCAAGGGATCCCAACCTTGGCTGCGCAGAAACTGAGCGGCTTCCGCGCAGACGCGGGCGTGGACGAGGGGGTCGCGGACGACGCCCTTTTTGCCGATTTCATGCCGTGCTGCTTCAAACTGCGGTTTGACCAGCGCAATCAAGCGCGCGCCGGGTTTGGCGAAGGTCAAGGGGACGGGGAGGACTTTGGCGAGGGGGATGAAACTGGCGTCGCAGACGATGAAATCAATCGCTTCGTGGATGTACCTAGACGTTAAATTCCGGGCGCTGGTTTGTTCATGAACGACCACCCTGGGGTCCTGGCGGAGCGACCAGGCAAGCTGGTTAGTCCCTGAATCTATTGCATAAACTTTGGACGCGCCCCGGCTCAGCAACACATCGGTGAAGCCGCCGGTGGAGCTGCCAACGTCCATCGCCACCGCTTCACTTACATCCCAGCTTAATTCGGCCAGCGCATGGGCGAGCTTGATGCCGCCGCGCGATACCCAGGGGTGGTCGCGTCCCTTGACCGTCAAGGCCGCATCCGCAGGGATTTGCTGCCCCGGCTTGTCGACTTTACGGTCGCCGATAAAGGCCAGGCCCGCGAGGATCAGCGCCTGGCCGCGCGTCCGGCTTTCCGCGAGGCCAAGATCGACCAGCCGCTGATCGGCGCGGATTTTGGCCATTATGGCAGCCCTTTCACCGCGCCGCCGCCCGGGCGGCGAGCATCCCGGGCGTCAGCACTTGCGGCAGGACTTCGGGCGCGCCGCCGCCTGCCGGATACCACAGATAGAGCGGGACGCTGTTGCGCCCGTGCAGCGCCAGTTCGGCGGTGATGGCGGCGTCGGCATTGGTCCAGTCAGCGATCAACGTGGTGACATTGCCCGTGCGAAACGCGGCTGCGGTTTCAGCGCGATCAATCGACGAAGCCTCGTTGACCTTGCACGTAATGCACCAATCGGCGGTGAAATAGACGAAGACTGGGCCGTTTGCGCGTGCAGCGGTCACCGCCGTGGCGCTCCATGGGCGTGCCCCCAATTGCCCCGATGCTGCATCGCCGTCCCCGCCGCTTGGGCGCTCAGCGGGCGCTGGCAGCAACAGTGACACCGGCACGATCAATGCCGCAATCAGCAGCAGCGGCAAGCTGGCCGCGAGCCCGGCGCGTTGCCGTTCCCCCGCCCACCAGCACAGCGCCAGGACGATGACCAGCACGCCGCCGCCGATCAGCCAGCCGCCGCCGCCAACCTGGCGGCTGAGCAGCCACACCAGCGCCAGTGCCGTCAGCGCCATCGGCGCGGCGAGCCAGCGGCGCATGGTTTCCATCCACGGCCCCGGACGCGGGAGGCGCGCACGGAACGCCGGGATGAGGGCAAGCGCGAGGAAGGGCAGGGCCAAGCCAAAGCCCAGCCCACCAAACACCGGCAACGCGGCCCAGGCGGGCAAAGTGAGCGTCGCGCCGAGTGCCGCGCCAAGGAACGGCCCGGTGCACGGCGTGGCGATAAACGCAGCCAACGCCCCCGTGCCAAAAGCTTGCTTGGTTGGATTGCCGCCGCCCCAGCTCGACGTGGCCGAGATGCTGGCAAATTCAAACAATCCGGCCAGATTGGCGGTGATTGCGCCCATCAAGACGATCAGCAGGATCACCGATTCCGGACGTTGGAGCTGGAATGCCCAGCCAAGCTGTTCGCCGCCCGCGCGCAACAGCAACAGGATCGTGCCGAGCGCCAGACAGGTCAGCACCGCGCCCGTCGTATAGGCGATGCCCTCGGCCCGCACTTGCCGTTCCTCGCCGCCCGCCTTGGCCAGCGCCATCGCCTTGAGCGAGAGGATCGGGAACACGCACGGCATGATGTTGAGGATCAACCCGCCCAGGATCGCGCCGAACATAGCCGATAGGAAAAGGTTGGTGTCGAACCCGGTGCCGCTGGCCTCCGCGCCCGTTTCCTCATTGCCGCCAGCGGGGGCGCCGCCGTCGCGGGCGGCGGCGACAAAGCCGACCTCTGCGCCGCCGGGGGCAACGTCGCCGGGGACCGCCGCGAAGGCAAGGCCGCGGGTGCCGCCGAGCCGGAGCAGGCCACTAAAGCGCGACGCCGCGACCGCATCAGTGCCAGCGGGCATTTCGACGATCAACAGGTCGCCCTGGCGCACATAGCGTTGTTCCCCGCCCGGCTGATTGATCCGCGCGGTTTCGAGGAACAGATGCGGCTGCGGCAGGGTGATGCTGGCAGGCAGCGGGATGGCGATGCGGATCAGATCACCGACCACGGCAAAGCGCGCAGGTTGGTCGATCAGCGGCGGCAACGCGGCACGCCAGCTGGCAAAACTGGCGGTGCGAGCCGGATCGGCAGTCGCCGCGCCGACGACGAGGTTCAACGTCAACGTCCCCGATTCCGGCACGCACACCTCATCCGTGCAGGCCAGCCAGCGCGCTTCGCCGACGATAGGCAACCGGGTGCCAACCGGGATGTTGGACGCAACTGTGAGCGGCGCAATCAGCGCATAGGGGCGTTCATAAACATGGTTCATCAACCCGCCGATGATGAGCGTTTCGGGCACCGGATAGGCAAGCGCGCCGATGGTCACGCCGGGCGGCAGGGTCCACTCGATCTGCATCCCGAATCCGGCATCGCCGCCATTGACCCAATAGCCGTGCCAGCTTGGCGCGGGCGTCATGCGAATCGCGATGTCGGTGGTCTGGCCGGGTGCAGGATCGGCAACCAAGCTGGTGACGGTGGCGGCGATATTGGGTGCCTGTCCAGCAGGCGTACCCAATTGGGCGAGCGCCGCCGTGCCCCCTAGCGCGAGCAAGGCGGTCACAAAAACCAGCCATAAGCGGAACGAAGCAGTCGGGAAGTGAGCGCGCAGCACGAAATGGTCCTTCATTGGGCGCTTGCGGTATAGCGCGGTGCAGGTGCATGAACAGGGGCGATAAAGGAGAGCGGATGATGCGGATTTGGAAGCGAGCAGGGTTAGCGGCCCTGATGGCGACGATTGTGCCACTGACCATGGCGAACGCGCAGCAGACCAACCGTGATCCATTGCCGCCAACGCCGGAGCGGGTAGAAGCAGCTGAGCGGCCTGCGCCACCGCGGTTGATTATCGCCATTTCGGTCGATCAGTTTTCCGCCGATCTGTTCAGCGAATATCGCAGCCTGTTCACCGGCGGCCTCGCCCGGCTGGCGCGCGGCGCGGTGTTTGCGCAGGGCTATCAGGCGCACGCTGCAACCGAAACTTGCCCGGGCCATTCGACCATATTGACCGGCGGCCATCCGGCGCGCACTGGGGTGGTCGCAAATCGCTGGTTTGACCCCGCCATTGACCGCGCACATGAGCGCTCTGATAACCGCCATCGCATCTATTGCGCCGAGGATCCGACGGTCGCCGGCACGTCGTCCGATGAGGGACGCTATGCCCCGTCGATCAATTTTCTCCGGATACCGACGCTGGGCGACCGGATGCGCAGCCGCGATGCCACTGCGCAGATTGTGTCAGTGGCGGGCAAGGACCGCGCCGCGATCATGCTGGGCGGGCGCGCCGCCAACGAACTATGGTGGCTGAGCCCGACCGGGCTTTCCAGCTATCGCGGAGTGGAGCCATCGCCAGTGGTCGCGAGGATCAGCACGGCGATAGCGTCGGCGATCAACGCTGAGCGGCCCGCGCTCACCCTGCCGCCGCAGTGCGCCGCGCGCGACATCGCGATCCGGCTTGCCGATGGGCGCACCGTTGGCACTGGGCGCTTTGCGCGGCCCGCCGCTAATTTCCGCGCGTTTCTGGCGTCGCCGGAGGCTGATGGCGCGGTGCTGGCCGCCGCTGCAACCTTGCGAGCTGAGCGGCGGCTGGGCGAAGGCGCGGCCACCGACCTGCTCGCCATTGGCCTGTCGGCGACCGATTATGTCGGCCACGCCTTTGGCACTGGTGGCGCGGAAATGTGCGCGCAATTGCTGGCGCTCGACCGCGAGCTAGGGGATTTCTTCACCCGGCTCGACGCCACCGGCATTGACTATGCCGTGGTGCTGACTGCCGATCATGGCGGGCATGACCTCCCCGAGCGCAACCGGCAAAATGCGCTGCCGGCGGCGGAACGGGTCGATGCCGCATTGGCCCCCGGCGCGCTGAGCACGGCGATTGGCACTGAGCTAGGGCTGACCGGCACGTTGCTTTACGCCGATGGGCCATTCGGCGATTATTATATCAGCCGGACGCTGAGTGTCGCGGATCAACGGCGCGTGCGGGATACGGCGGTGCGGATCATGCGCGGGCATCGCCATGTCGCGCTGGTGCTGACGGCGGACGAGCTGAGTGCCATGCCGATCCCGACCCGCTCACCCGACCTTTGGACCCCGGCGGAACGGGTGCGCGCATCCTTTGCCACTGGCCGGTCGGGGGATATTTACATGGCGCTGCGCCAGGGGATTACGCCGATCCCGGTGGCGCTAGCGGGTTATGTCGCGACCCACGCGTCGATCTGGGATTATGACCGGCGGGTGCCGATCCTGTTCTGGCGGCGCGGGATGACCGGGTTTGAACAGCCCACTCCGGTGATGACGGTGGACATCCTGCCGACGCTGGCCGCGCTGATCAACTTGCCGGTGCCAGCGGGCGAGATTGACGGGCGGTGTTTGGATTTACTGAGCGGTCCGGCGGATAGCTGCGCGGCGCGGTAACGTCGCTGCACCAGCCCGCACCAGCGTCAAAAATACCAAAACCCCCGGCGCCATTTGGGGTGGCACCGGGGGTGGCAGGGGGCGATGGGGTGCCGGGCGGCTTCGCAAGGGACCAGACTCGAGAGTGACCGGATCCGGCGCCATCCTCCCCCCGTCGATCAAACGCGTTGTCCTGCTTGAAGGCAGACCGCCGCGTTTGACCGAACTTGTGACGATTAACGGATCAAGCTGAGTACACCCTGCTGGCTCTGATTGGCCTGCGCCAGCATCGCAGTGGATGCCTGTGCCAGGATCTGCGCCTTTGCCAGCTGGGTCGTTTCGGCGGAGAAATCCGCATCCTCGATCCGGCTTTTGGATTCGGTGATGTTGGTGACCCGGTTGGTCAGATTGCTGACCGTGGTCTGCAACCGGTTCTGACCCGCACCCAGCACCGCCTGCGCGGTCGACACGGTGTTGATCGCGGTATCGAGGGTCGTCAGGGCGGCGGTTGCACCAGCGGTGGTTGCGACCGTCAATGCAGCAACGCCCAGCGCGGCTGCATCAACATCGGCAAGCGTAATCGCCACGGTTTCGCTGGCGTTCGAGCCGGTCTGGATGTTGACCGTCGCGTTGGTGCCATCGAGCAGGGCGACACCGTTGAACTTGGTGCGGCTGGCGACATCGCCGATCTGGGCGACCAGTTCGGTCACTTCGGTCTGCAGGTTGGTGCGGTCGCCAGCGGACAAGGTGCCGTTGGCCGACTGCACCGCGAGTTCACGCATCCGCTGCAACATGTTGCCAATCTCGTTCATCCCGCCTTCGGCCGTCTGGGCCAGGCTGATGCCGTCATTGGCGTTGCGCACCGCCATGTTGAGGCCGCGCACTTCGGCGGTCATCCGGCTGGCGATGGCCAGACCGGCGGCGTCGTCGCTGGCGTTATTGATGCGGCGGCCGGTCGACAGGCGTTCCATCGCCTTTGACAGGCTCATTTCAGCCGAACGGTTGGCGTTGAGTGTCCGCGTTGCGGAGACATTGGTTCCGATAACAGTCATGGTTGTTCCCTTCGTGCAATTCACTTGTCCCCAGATGCTGGGGCGGGCGGCCCATGAACGGTCGCCTCGGAAGATGTTGACGGACGGTGTGCTGAGAAGTTTAGCGCGTCAGTTTTTTGACGGTGCGGCGTTGGCGGATTGACGCGGTGATGGGCGCTAAGCACGTAAATCCGCCTGTCCGCCATCTGGCATAGCCTTTGCGAAGTCCCCCCAGGTCCACCTGCATTGGTGGGCGGCACGTAAGGGACCAGACCAGATGACCCCGATTGATCGACAGGCAATGACGGCCTCCATGCTCGCGATGCGCGGTGCGGTGCTGGAGCGGAATGCCGCCCTGCGCGCCGCTGCGGATGCGACCGGGCCCGCCAGCGCGGCCAACGGCATCGACAGCCGCCCGCAAAGCTTCACCGTCGCGCTCGACCGGGCGGTCGATCAGGTCAGCGCCGCGCAAGCAGACGCCAGCAACGCTGCTGCCAGTTATGAGCGCGGCGAGACGACCGATGTCGCCGCCGTGATGATGGCCCGGCAACGCGCTGCCGTCGGGTTTGAAGCCACCTTGCAAGTCCGCAACAAATTGCTGTCCGCCTATCAGGACATCATGAACATGCCGCTGTGACGGGGGCCTGAGACATGCCCGATACCACCGGCAGCACCGCCACCGCGCTCACCCCATATTCCTCAAACATGACATCAAACATGTCTGGCCCGCCTGGTCTCGGGTCAGGCATCCCCCTGGCGTTCCAACGCCTGGGGGACCAATTGCCGCCAGCGGTCCGCACCCGCATCGTCCCCGCTGCGATCCTGCTCGGCGCGCTGGCTGCCGCGGCGCTGCTCTGGTCGATTATCGCCGGGTCGCCATCGCGTGAGCTGTTGCCGTCGTTGAATGATGAGGACAAGGCGCTGGTCGCCACTGCGCTCGACAGCAGCGGCATCGCCTATACGCTCGACAGCGGCAGCGGCGCGATTGAGGTGGCCGAGGATGATTACCACCGCGCCCGGATGCTGCTCGCCGCCGAGGGCCTACCCAAATCGCCGCCCGCCGCCGCTGGATTGCTCGACGCGATTCCGCTGGGCAGCAGCCGGGCGGTCGAAGGCGAACGGCTCAGGCTGTCGCGTGAAAGCGACCTTGCCCGCACGATTGAAGCGATTGAGGCGGTCGAAACCGCGCGCGTTCACCTCGCGGTTGAACAGCGCAGCGCCTTTGTCCGAGACCGCGCCGCGCCTGCTGCTTCAGTGATGCTGCGCCTGACCGGCGGTCGGTCGATTACCGACGCGCAAACCGATGCCATCGTCCATCTGGTCGCCGCCTCGGTGCCCGGACTGTCACCCGATGCGGTGTCGGTCATTGACCAGGGCGGGCGGCTGCTGTCGGGTGCGGGGCGCAATGGCAACAGCGCCGCCGATCATCAATTGCGGATCCAGGCCGAAACCGAAGAACGTCTGCGTCAGGCGCTGACATCGCTGCTGACGCCGATAGTCGGTGCCAATAATTTCACCGCCCAGGTCAACGCCAGTTTGCTGTTTGACGAACGCCAGGCCACCCGCGAAACCTATCCCGAGGCCGAACAACGGCTGACCCGCGAGGAAGGTACGCGGGAGACCGGCGACGGCGCGGGCGGCGGTCTGCCCACCGGCATCCCCGGCGCGTTGTCCAATCGCATTCCCGCGCAGCCGATCGTCACGGAGGAACCGCCCGCCAGCCCGCCGCCCGGCAATGCTGGTGCAGCGGGCACCACCACCCCGCCGTCGAGCGAGACATTTTCCCGCCAGTTTCAATATGGCCGCGAAGTTTCTGTCACCCGCGCCGCCAGCGGCACCGTCCGCCGCCTGACCGTGGCTGTGGCTCTGGCCAACCCGCCCGGTCGGGCGCGGCCCGTCGCCGAAATCACCGCGATTGAGGCACTGGTGCGCGGGGCGGTTGGCTTTGATGCGGCGCGCGGCGATGTCGTCACCGTCAGCGCCCGGCCCTTTGCCCCGGGTATTGATGGTGCAGCGGCGGCGAGCTGGATGGATAGCCCGTGGATTGACACTGGGGGCCGCGCCGGGCTGGCGCTGCTGGTCATCCTGGTGCTGTTTTTCCTGGTGGTGCGGCCGTTGCTCAAGGGTGCAGCTGCGCGCCGCACTGAACTGGCCGAACGGTCGCCCGCGCTGTTCATTACTGGCGGCCCCTTAATTGAACCGCCCGCATCGCCTGCCGAACTCGACCGGATTCTGTCGGCCCCCAACTGGACCGACCGGGCGGCTATGGTCCGCGATTTTGCCGCGCAGCATCCCGATACCTCAACCCAGGTCATCCGCGACCTGCTCCGCACCAAGGAAGGCGCAGGCCGTGGATGACGATGCTGCGGTGCTCGATGCCGCTGAAACCACCCCCGCCATCGATGGCACCGCCGCTGCCGCGATCCTGTTTCTGCTCGTGGGCGAATCTGAGGCCGCCCGGCTGGTCGCAGGGCTGGAGCCTGCTGAGGTCCGTGCCCTTGCTGCGGCCGTTTATGCCGTCGATACGGCTGGTGCCGAAATGATCGACGCCGCGCTGCGGGCGTTCGTCGACCGTGCCGGGGCCGATAGTGGTTTTGGCGCGCGCGCCCATGCCCGGCTCGAAACCGCGCTCGACAGCGCCTTAGGCACCTCTATCGCGCAAGGGGTGCTGGCCCCGCTCGCGCCGCCGACCGCGCAGCCGCGCTTTGAACGATTGCAATTTCTGTCCGCCGATGTCGTGTCACAATTGCTCGATGGCGAGCATCCGCAATTGTGCGCGCTCGTCTGCGCACATCTTGATGCACCGGTGGCGAGCATGGTTCTGTCATCCATGCCCGACGAGGAGCAGGAGGATATTTTGTTCAGGCTCGCGACGCTGGAGCCGGTTACGCCCGAACGGCTGGTTGAGGCCGAGGCATTGCTGATGGCCAAGCCGACGCGCGGCACTGGCCGGGTGTCACGCAAGGGTGGGGCGACCGATGTGGCCGCCATCCTAAACGGCATGGCCAAGGCCGATAGCAGACGGGCGCTGAAAGCACTGGTCAAACGCGACAAAGACCTTGCCCGCCGGGTCGAGGAAGAAATGTTGACCTTTGCCGATCTCGCCCGGCTGGATGATCGCGGGCTGGGCACGCTGCTCCGCGCGGTTGACAATGCATTGCTGGTGCCCGCGCTGAAGGGTGCTGAGGCACGGATGCGGGCGCGCTGCCTGGGCTGTATGTCCAGCCGTGCGGCGCAGTCCATTGAGGACGAACTGACCGAACGTGGGCCGATGCCGCTGGCTGAGGTGGAGGCAGCGCAGCGCGCCATCGTCGCCATCGCCCGCCGACTTGGCGAAGACGGCGTGCTGATGCTGGGGCAGGGGGCCGCCGATTATGTTTGATGCTGGGACGCTTATGGCCGCCGCTGATGGTGCGGCCTTTGTGCCGCGTTGGGCTGCTGTGCCCGGGCAGTTTGCGCCCTGGGGTGAGCCTGTGGCGGCGGATGAGCCATCATCATTACATCCGACAATATCACCATCCGCATCGGATGCAGCCTGGGCCGCTGGCTATGCTGCCGGACGCGACGAAACGGCGGCGGAGACGGACGGTTTGACCGATGAGATGGCGGCGCTGACCGGCGCGCTGGAGCGGCTAAGCCCGATGCCGCCGGCGGAGCTGGCCGAGAAATTGGGCGCAGCGGTGCGGGCGCTGCTCGTCCAGTTGATCGGCGCGGCAACCGTCGACGAAACCTTACTCGCCGAACGCTGCGCGATGCTAGCGGAGATGGCCAACAGCGCGGGCGCGGCGATCATATATGCGCATCCTGACGACATCCTGCTGCTCAGCCATAGTGCGTGCGCGGTGCCGCTGGTCGCGGACGAGAGCCTGTCGCGGGGCGAATTGCGATTGGTCGATGGCGATGCCGAGGCGCAGGCTGGGCCGCTGACAATGCTAAATCTCTGGGCGGAAACATGCGGTGATGCGCCATGTTGAAACCCGCTGCCGATGCCTTGCTCTCGCGCATCGCGCCGCCGCCTGCGATGCTGTCCCCTATCGTCCGCCGGGGCCGCATCATTGCCGCAGATGGCGATCTGATCCGCATCGCGGGGCTCGCTTTGCCGGTCGGTAGCGGGGTTAGTTTGCCGGGCAGCGATGGCCGCCGGGTTGCGGCGGAAGTCAGTGGTTTTCGGAGTGGCGAATGCCTCGCCACGCCGTTGGAGCCCGGTGCCCATATTGCACCGGGCGGCATGGCGCAAAGCACTGGTTTGGCCGGTGATGTCGGGTGCGGCGATGCGCTGCTGGGCCGGGTGATCGATCCGCTGGGGGCACCACTTGACGGCCTGGGGCCGATCCATGCGCAGCGCCGCTGGCCGCTCCACGGTCGCCCCGGTAACGTCATGGCACGCGGCCGGGTGACGCAGCCGCTGGATCTTGGCGTGCGCGCGATCAACGCGCTGCTGACGGTCGGCCGGGGCCAACGGATCGCGCTGATCGCCGGGGCCGGAGTGGGTAAATCGGTGCTGATGGGGCAGTTGATTGCAGGGGCCAAGGTGGACCGGATTGTCGTTGCGCTGGTCGGTGAACGCGGGCGCGAAGTTGCCGATTTCCTTGAAACCCGGCTTGACCCGGTGGCGCGCGCCAAAAGCGTGGTCGTCGCCGTCCCTGCCGACCATCCGCCAGCCTTACGCCTGCGCGCCGCAATGCGCGCGAGCGCGATTGCCGAGGATTTTCGCGGCCAGGGGCTGGACGTGCTGCTGCTCGTCGACAGCTTGACCCGGGTTGCGCATGCCCAGCGCGAAATCGGGCTGGCGCTGGGGGAGCCGCCGACGGTCAAAGGCTATCCGCCGTCTGCGCTCGCGCTCATCCCGCGCCTCGTTGAACGCGCCGGGGTCAGCCGGACCAGCGGCGGAGCGATTACTGCGGTTTACACGGTGCTCGCCGATGGTGACGACCTGACCGATCCGGTGGTCGATGCCGCGCGCTCGATTGTCGACGGGCATATCATCCTGTCGCGCACCTTGGCCGAACAGGGGATTTATCCCGCAATTGATGTTGGCCATTCGCTCAGCCGGGTGATGGCGGACATTGTCGATGCCGACCACCTCGCCGCCGCCTTCGCCTATCGCCGGCTGTGGTCGGCGTGGGAGGAAAACCGCGAACTGGTGCTGATGGGGGCATGGCGCGAGGGGGCGGACCCACTGCTCGATGCCGCCATTGCGCGGCGGACCGAGTGGACCGGATTCCTGGCGC
>JANOPV010000378.1:0-16069 GCA_031422035.1 Sphingomonas sp.
ACATCGCGGCGCACCGCATAATCCACCAGCTGGTCCTCCGCGACCCGGGCCACGCCGAAATAGGCGCTGTCAGGATGGCCGAAGTAAAAGCCGCTGACGGCCGCCGTCGGCCACATCGCGAAGCTCTCGGTCAGGGTCAGGCCGGTGTTGGTCGGGGCGTCGAGCAGGTCGAACAAGAGCGGTTTCAGGCTGTGGTCTGGACAGGCGGGATAGCCCGGTGCGGGGCGGATGCCGCGATATTCCTCCTTTATGAGCGCCTCGCGGGTCAGCTGCTCCTGCGGGGCATAGCCCCATAGGGTAGTGCGGACATGGCTGTGCAGGCGTTCGGCAAAGGCTTCGGCAAAACGGTCGGCCAGCGCCTTTAGGAGGATGTCCGAATAATCATCCTTATCGGCCTGAAACGCTGCCAGATAGGGCTCAATGCCGTGGATGCCGACCGCAAAGCCGCCGATCCAGTCGCCATCATGATCGATGAAATCGGCCAGGCACATGTTGGAGCGGCCCGCGCGCTTCATGATCTGTTGGCGGAGCATGGGGAGACGGACGTGGGAAAAGTCCCCCTCCCGCTTGCGGGAGGGGTTAGGGGTGGGCGTGTCGGCGGCTATGGTGTCTATCTCACGCCCACCCCCGGCCCCTCCCGCAAGCGGGAGGGGAGTATGAATGTCGACATCATCACCCTCCCGCGCGCAGGGCCACAGCCCGGCAACCCCGCGCGCGGTCAGCCATTTTTCGTCGATGATCTTGGCCAGCATCTCCTTGGCATCGGCAAACAAATTGCGCGCGCTTTCACCGACGATGTGATCGTCGAGGATCGCGGGATAATTGCCGTGGAGCTCCCAGGCTCGGAAAAACGGGGTCCAGTCGATGATCTCGGCGAGGTCGGCGAGATCCCACGCGTCGAACACATGGACACCGGGCCGTTCGGGGGGTGGCGGCTTGATGTGCATGTCCGCGACGAAGGCGTTGGCGCGGGCGTCCTCAATCGAGAGCAGCGCCGATTGCCCCTTGCCCGCGCGGACTTCGCGGACATGCGCATAGTCGGTGGCGATCCCCTCGACATAGGCATCGCGGCCGGTGTCGCTGATGAGGGTGGTGGCGACGCCGACGGCGCGGCTGGCGTCGAGCACATAGATGACCGGGCCGTCATAAGCGGGATCGATGCGCAGCGCAGTGTGGACTTTGGAGGTGGTCGCGCCGCCGATCAGCAGCGGCATGGTCATGCCCGCGCGCTGCATTTCCTCCGCCACCGTCACCATCTCGTCCAGCGACGGGGTGATGAGGCCGGACAGGCCGATCATGTCCGCGTCATTCTCGTTCGCCGCCTCAAGGATTTTCATCCACGGGACCATCACGCCAAGGTCGATCACCTCATAGCCATTGCACTGAAGAACGACGCCAACGATGTTCTTGCCGATGTCGTGCACATCACCCTTGACCGTCGCCATGATGATCCGGCCCTTGGCGCGCGAGCCCGCTTCCTTTTCCGCCTCGATGAACGGGATCAGGTGGGCGACCGCCTTTTTCATGACGCGGGCGGATTTCACGACTTGCGGCAGGAACATCTTGCCCGATCCAAACAGGTCGCCGACGACGTTCATGCCGTCCATCAGCGGCCCTTCAATGACCTCGATGGGGCGGGCAGCCTGTTGCCGGGCCTCTTCGGTATCCTCGACGACATAGGCGTCGATACCCTTGACCAGCGCATGTTCGAGCCGCTTGGTCACCGGCCAGCCGCGCCATTCCTCAGCCGCCTTTTCAGCCGCCGCGTCGGTGCCGCGAAACCGTTCGGCGAGGACGATCAGCCGGTCGGTGGCGTCGGGGCGGCGGTTGAGGACGACATCCTCACACGCGTCGCGCAGTTCGGGATCGATGGTGTCATAGACGTCGAGCTGCCCAGCATTGACGATGGCCATGTCCATCCCCGCCGGGATCGCGTGATAGAGAAACACGCTGTGCATCGCTCGGCGCACCGGTTCGTTACCGCGAAACGAAAAGCTCAGGTTGGAGAGGCCGCCTGAAATGTGGACATGCGGGCAGCGCGCCTTGATCGCCCGGGTCGCCTGAATGAAGTCGACGCCGTAATTATTATGCTCTTCGATGCCGGTGGCGACCGCGAACACGTTGGGGTCGAAAATGATGTCCTCAGGCGGAAAGCCGATGCCGGTGAGCAGGTCGTAAGCGCGGGCGCAAATCTCGACCTTACGCGCTTCGGTATCGGCTTGGCCGACCTCGTCAAAGGCCATGACGACGACGGCGGCGCCGTACGCCATGCACAGGCGCGCTTGTTCGAGGAACTGGGCCTCGCCCTCCTTCATCGAAATCGAATTGACGATGGGTTTACCCGGCACACATTTCAGCCCCGCCTCGATCACGCTCCATTTGGAGCTATCGATCATGAACGGCACGCGGGCGATGTCAGGCTCTGCAGCGATCAGTTTGACGAAGGTTTCCATCGCGACGAGGCTGTCGAGCAGGCCCTCATCCATGTTGATGTCGATAATCTGCGCGCCATTATCCACTTGGTTGCGGGCGACTTCCACGGCTTTGGCATAGTCGCCAGCCATGATGAGTTTCTTGAACGCAGCAGACCCGGTGACGTTGGTCCGTTCACCGATATTAACGAAGGAGGAGGAGGAGGAGGAGGCGTTTGTGGTCATTAGGTTCTTTCTGCTCTCTCCCTTCAGGGGAGAGGGAAATGCGACCGAAGGGAGCGAGGGAGAGGGGCCTTGTGCCTGATCCAGACTCCCCTCTCCCTGCCGTTACACGGCGGTCCCTCTCCCCTGAAGGGAGAGGGTATTTGTTATGCCGCCATCGTGAACGGTTCGAGCCCAGCAAGCCGCGTTTGCACCGTGACCTGCGGCAGCTGGCGGGCGGGCAAGCCGGCTACCGCGCGGGCCATCGCGGCGATGTGGGCGGGTGTCGAGCCGCAACAGCCACCGAGGATATTGACCTGGCCAGCGTCGGCCCATTCCTTGACCAACGCCGCCGTTTGTTCGGGCAATTCGTCATATTCGCCAAGGTCGTTCGGGAGGCCAGCGTTGGGGTAGACCATGATGAGGGTGTCGGCGATGCCGCTGAGGGTGCGAACATGCGGGCGCAATTGCTGCGCGCCGAAGGAGCAGTTGAGGCCGATGGTGATGGGATTGGCATGGCGGACCGCATGCCAGAATGCCTCGACCGTGTGGCCGGAGAGGTTGCGGCCGGAGAGGTCGGTCAGCGTCATCGACAGCATCATCGGCAGGTCGCGGCCCAGCGCTGCTTCGACCTGACGCACTGCCATGATGCCCGATTTGGCATTGAGCGTATCGAACACAGTTTCGATGAGGATGAAATCCACCCCGCCCTCAACCAGTGCCTCCACCTGTTCGCGATAGACCGCGGTCAGCGTATCGAAACTCACCTCCCGATAGCCTGGATCATTGACGTCGGGCGACAGCGACAGGGTCTTGTTAGTCGGGCCGATGGCGCCCGCGACAAAGCGTTGGCGGTCGATGCCGTTTTGGGCATCGCGGGCGGTGAAATCATCGGCGGCCTTGCGCGCGATCTGGGCAGAGGCGATGTTAATCTCCCGCACCAGGCCCTCTGCCGCATAATCGGCCTGGCTAATCCGGTTCGCGCTGAAGGTGTTGGTCGAGACGATGTCGCTGCCCGCCCGCAAATAGGCGCGGGTGATGGTGTCGGGAATGTCCGGCTTCGTTAGGGCGAGGATGTCATTATTGCCCTTTTGGTCGTCGGTCAGGCCCAGATCGCCGGCATAGTCCGCCTCGGTCAGCCGGTAGTTCTGAATCTCTGTCCCGAACGCGCCGTCGGTCAGCAGGATGCGCTCCGCAGCGGCGGCTTCGAGTTTAGCCCGGATGCTCATGCTGCCGCCTCCTGTGCGACCGGGGCCGGCCGCATGCCGAGCAAGTGGCAGATGGCATAGGCCAGTTCCGCCCGGTTGAGCGTGTAGAAGTGAAAGTTGCGAACGCCCCCTGCGTACAGCCGACGGCACAATTCGGCGGTTACCGTTGCCGCCACGAGCTGCCGAGCCTGCGGGTGATCGTCGAGGCCGTCGAACAGGCGCTCCATCCACGCAGGCACCGACGTGCCGCACATCGCCGACATCCGGCGGATGCTGGCAAAATTGCTGACTGGCATGATGCCGGGCACCAGATCGACGACGATGCCCGCCGCCGCAACCGCGTCGCGGAACCGGAAAAACGTGTCGGGTTCAAAAAAGAACTGAGTGATCGCGCGGGTTGCGCCCGCATCGACCTTGCGCCGCAGATTTTCCATGTCGCCATCGGCACAGCTGGCGTCAGGGTGGACCTCCGGATAGGCGGCGACGGAAATCTCGAACGGGGCAATGACCAGCAGGCCGCGCACCAGCGCCTCGGCGCTGGCATAGCCGTCAGGATGCGGAGCAAAGGCGCCGCCGCCCGGCATATCCCCGCGCAGGGCGACGATGTGGCGCACGCCGGCTGCCCAATACGCGCGCGCGACCTCGTCAATTTCGGCACGCGTGGCGTCGACACAGGTCAGATGCGCGGCGGGCGGGATCGCGGTTTCTCGCGCAATGCGCGCGACGGTATTATGCGTGCGTTCGCGCGTCGAACCGCCCGCGCCATAAGTCACTGAGACGAAGCCGGGGGCTAGCGGGCTCAGCGTCTCAATCGCCGACCATAGTTGCGCTTCCATCGTCTCCGACTTGGGTGGAAAAAATTCAAAGCTGACCGCGATGTCGCCGGACACATCGGCGAACAGCGGGCTAGCATGAGCGCGGCGCAGCTCCGACAGCTGGCGGGCGTTATCAATCATCAACCTTGTCCTTGCTCGCGGGGTGGCGTGGTGCGGGTGCGCCGCCGCCGGCCCAACCATAATTTAACCGTCAGTGGCCCGCCGGTGAGCGCCTCGCTGCCCTCTAGCGCGATGCCCGATGCGGCGAACCAGTCGCGAACCTGCGCGTCACTAAAGCCCAGACGCGCATGCGCCGCCTCACGGCGTAGTTCTTCGCGATCATGCGGCGCAAAATCGACGATCAACGCCACGCCGTTTGCCGTCAGCACCCGGCCAAGTTCCGCAATTGCCTGTTCCGGTGCCCGGGCATAATGGAGCACCTGGTGCAGGATTGCTGAATCTACCGACGCATCAGCCAACGGCAAATGTGTGAAATCGCCGTGGATGAGATCCACCGGCACCGCTGTGCCAGCCAACCGGCTGCGAGCCAGCCGCAGCATTTCCGGGCTGCGATCAAGCGCGGTGACCCGCGATGCCGCGCCACCGAGCAATTGCACCATCCGCCCAGTGCCGGTGCCGATGTCCAGCAAGTGGCCAAGCGAACGGTCGGCGAGCATTCGCAATATCGCTGTTTCGACTTCATTCTCCGCCACATGCAACGACCGCATGGCATCCCATTCATCAGCATTGGCATCAAAATAGCGGCGCGCTGCCGCATCGCGGTCAGTCTGAATCGCCCCGAGCCGCAACCTGTCCGCCGCTGCCGCAGCCTGTTCACAAGCATTTGGGGCCAGCATGCGCAGGGTATTCAGCGCCTCCGCGCCAGCGCCAGTCGTGGCCAGCCGGACAAACACCCAGCTCCCTTCGCGGCGTCGTTCGACCAGACCGACTTCTTCCAACAACCGGACATGCCGCGACACCCGCGGCTGGCTTTGGTCGAGCAATTGCGCAATTTCGCCAACAGCAAGCTCCATCGACCCGAGCAACGCCAAAATCCGCAACCGGGTGGCATCACCCAGCGCGCGAAACAGGTCGAGCAGCGACCCGGGGACCAGCCGCACCAGATCCGTGGCCGTCGCGCCTGGTCGCGACTCAACAATCGCATCAGGATCACGCGACGCATTCAAAACCGGTATTGAGGCGAGCTCATTCATGAACATCATATAAAATTTTCTTTATATGCGGTCAAGCGATAGCGGCCAGACGCGGCCCGGATGCCCGATTTTTCAATCGTTTCGGTAGAAATAGGCATCGGCCTGACTTTTTTCGGTCACAGTTGGTGTAAAAAGCATTGCACCCGGATGAAGGTGCCATTAAATCGCCCCCTGCTGGACGGACGCCCACCCCTCGAAAAGGTGTCAGCGCCGCACGGCAAATACGGTTTGCTTTAGAGGGGTGTACCCACATGAAAAAGATTGTTCTCTCGATGGTTCTGGCCACTGGCCTGGCCCTGTCTGCTTGTTCACAGCCTGCCGAAGACGCCGCTGCTGATGCCGCTGAAGGCGCAGAAGCTGCTGCTGAAGGCGCAGAAGCTGCTGCTGAAGGCGCTATGGAAGCCGCTGAAGGCGCTGCCACTGCAACTGGTGATGCCGCTGCCGCCGCTGGTAACGCTGCTGCTGCCGGTGCAGACGCTGCTGCTGCTGCCGCTGGTGATGCCGCTGCTGCCGCTGGCACAGCTGCTGACGCTGCTGCGGAAGCCGCCAAGTAAGCTTAACCGCTTATAACGGTATAGGGGCCGTCATCCGCAAGGGTGGCGGCCCTTTCCGTTTGTGCGGTTGCTGACTAACCCAAGATTAGGCCTTTGTGGCGTAGGGACGATGCGATGACGCAGATGATTCGCTCTTTCCTATTTACCCTCACCCTGACGCTGTCTGGTTGTGGTGGTGCCGATGATCCGGGCGCGGCGGGCATGACCGTCGGCGAGAATCAGCGGCTGGAGGAAGCCGCCAGACGGCTTGAGGCGCGCACGCCCTCCCCCGCCCGCGATTCGGCGCAGCAGCTGGAGGCGGAGGTTGACGCCGGAATCGCCGCAGAGGCTGAGTCTGCCTCGCCAGCACGATAACGTGCCGCTCAACATATCAGAATGCGCACAGCATTTTGACTTTGTTCGTCCAGATGCATACCAGAATCAAGGTCTGCAACTGACGCACAGGTGGAGCACCACCGGGGAGCGGACCGGCACCATGCCGCAATGCCGCGCGTCTGGGCACTCTCCAACTCTGCGGAGCTGACCCATGACCGAAGCCGTCCACCTCGTTTTCCCGATTTTCCCACAGCTGACCCAGCTCGATTTCATGGGGCCGGTGCAATTTCTGTCCCGGCTGCCCGGTGCGGTCGTGCATGTCGCGGCGGTCAGCCTCGACCCGGTGCCGACCGATTGCGGCTTTGCGATCATGCCGACCGTGACGTTTGCAGACTGCCCACCGGGCGACATATTGTGCGTGCCGGGCGGGCATGGCGTCGCGGCGGCGCTGAGCGATGGCACAACGGTGCCGTTCATCGCCGGACAAGCGGCGCGGGCGCGCTGGGTAACCAGCGTCTGCACTGGCGCGTTCCTGCTGGGCGGCGCTGGGTTGCTCACCGGCAAGCGCGCGACCTGCCATTGGGCCTATACCCATTTGCTGCCGCTGGTCGGCGCGGTGCACGAACAGGCACGGGTAGTCGAGGACGGTAATATCGTCACCTCTGGAGGGGTGACGAGCGGGATCGATTTTGCCCTGACATTGATTGCGCGCGAGGCGGGCGAGGAGATGGCGCGGATGATCCAGCTCGCGCTCGAATATGACCCAGCGCCTCCATTTCCCGGCGGCCACCCGAACAGCAGTGGCGAAGTGATGACCGATGACCTTAAGGCGCGCGTATATGACGCCGCGGCGGCGCGGATGGCGGCGGCGCTGCGCAGCGGCCCATAGAAAAAGGGCCGGAAGGATTGCTCCCTCCGGCCCCTTTTATAGTCGACCAAGCGGTCAGCCGCGTGGATTTTAGAAGTCCATGCCGCCCATACCGCCCATGCCGCCGCCGCCCATGGGCATTGATGGCTTGTCTTCGGGCATTTCAGAGATGGCCGCTTCGGTGGTGATCAACAGACCGGACACCGATGCCGCATCTTGCAACGCGGTGCGGACAACCTTGGTCGGATCGATCACGCCGGCTGCAACCAGGTTTTCGTAGACGTCGGTCGCCGCGTTGAAGCCTTGGGTTTCGTCGCCTTCACGCAGCAAATTGCCAGCAACCACAGCACCGTCGACGCCCGCATTCTGCGCGATCTGGCGCAGCGGGGTTTCGATGGCCTTGCGGATGATGTCGATGCCGCGGGTCTGGTCATCATTCGCACCCTTCAGGCCATCAAGCGCCTTGATGGCATAGAGCAATGCGGTGCCGCCGCCGGGGACGATGCCTTCTTCGACTGCTGCACGGGTAGCGTGCAGTGCATCGTCGACGCGGTCCTTGCGTTCCTTGACCTCAACCTCGGTTGCGCCGCCGACCTTGATGACCGCAACCCCGCCAGCGAGCTTCGCCAGACGTTCTTGCAGCTTTTCCTTGTCGTAATCGCTGGTCGTGGTTTCGATCTGTGCACGGATCTGTTCGACCCGGCCTTTGATCGCGTCGCCATCACCGGCACCGTCGACAATGGTGGTGTTATCCTTGTCGATGGTGATGCGTTTGGCCGAACCCAGCATGGCGAGCGTGACGCTCTCCAGCTTGATGCCCAAGTCTTCAGAAATCATCTCACCCTTGGTCAGGATGGCGATGTCCTGCAGCATCGCCTTGCGACGATCACCAAAGCCCGGGGCCTTGACGGCAGCAACCTTCAAGCCGCCACGCAGACGGTTGACGACGAGGGTCGCCAGCGCTTCGCCTTCAATGTCCTCAGCAATGATGAGCAGCGGACGGCCCGACTGTACGACGGCTTCCAGAATCGGCAGCATCGCTTGCAGGTTCGACAGCTTCTTTTCGTGGATCAGGATGTAAGGATCGGCGAGTTCGACGATCATCTTTTCCGGATTGGTAATGAAGTATGGCGACAGGTAACCGCGGTCGAACTGCATGCCTTCGACGACGTCGAGCTCAAAATCGAGACCCTTGGCTTCCTCAACGGTGATGACGCCTTCCTTGCCGACCTTTTCCATGGCTTCGGCGATTTTCTCACCGACTTCGGTGTCGCCATTGGCCGAGATGATCCCGACCTGCGCGATTTCAGCGGTTCCGGACACGGGCTTTGACCGCGCCTTAAGATCGGCGACCACAGCGGTAACGGCAAGGTCGATGCCGCGCTTCAAGTCCATCGGGTTCATACCGGCGGCAACCGACTTCATGCCTTCGCGGACGATGGCCTGCGCGAGCACGGTGGCGGTGGTGGTGCCGTCGCCCGCAACATCATTGGTCTTTGACGCCACTTCGCGGACCATCTGCGCGCCCATATTCTCGAACTTGTCCTTCAGTTCGATTTCCTTGGCGACGGTGACGCCGTCCTTGGTGATGCGGGGCGCACCGAATGATTTGTCGATGACGACGTGGCGGCCCTTTGGCCCCAGGGTCACTTTGACGGCGTCGGCGAGGGTATCAACGCCGCGCAGAATGCGTTCACGCGCATCGCGGCCGAATTTTACGTCTTTGGCAGCCATGTGGATGCTCCTTTAGAAAAATGGCGGAAAACCGCACAAGTTCACAGTGAATTCACGCGCCGCGCAGAGTGCGCAGCGAGGGGAAATGCTCAGCCAATAATGCCGAGAATGTCGCTTTCCTTCATGATGATCAGCTCTTCGCCGTCGACCTTCACTTCGGTGCCCGACCATTTGCCGAACAGAATCTTGTCGCCAGCCTTGACGTCGAGCGCAACGAACGCGCCGTCTTCACGCGTGCCTGGACCAGCGGCAACGACTTCGCCCTCTTGTGGCTTTTCCTTGGCGGTATCGGGGATGATGATGCCGCCTGCGGTTTTTTCTTCCGCTTCGATACGACGCACGAGCACTCGGTCGTGCAGGGGACGGAACTTCATGGGCTTCTCCCTTGCCAATTCAGTGGCGCGGCGACGGAGCGTCGCGCACGCGGGTTGGATGATAATTGGCACTCGCCATTTGCGAGTGCCAGCGAGGGCCATATGGTCCGACAGGATGAGTCGTTCAAGGGGTGTTCGGCGAGAATGTCGCCTCAGTTTGGAACGAGGCCCAATCGTCCACGCCGCGACCAGCGCCACAGCATCAGCACGCTGACGACCGCGAGGCCGCTGGCGAGGCCGATCCAGATGCCGACGCCCGCCATATCGAATTGAAAGGCGAGCACCGTGCCGACACCGATGCCGACCACCCAATAGCCAAAGCCGGCAAACAGCATGGGCACGCGCGTATCCTGCAGCCCACGTAGCATCCCAGCCCCCACCGCCTGGGCGCCGTCGACAATCTGAAACAGCGCGGCAATCCACAGGAACGAGACGGCCAGCTCGATCACCCGGGCATTGGCCGGCACGCGATTATCGATGAACAGGCCGACCAGCTGGTGCGGGATCGCCACCATCAGCAGCGCCATGACCGCCATGAAGCCGACACCCAGCACGAACGCCGTCCAGCCCGACCGGGTGATCGCCGCCGCATCGCCGCGGCCATAGCCGATACCGACGCGCACCGTTGCCGCCTGCGCGATACCCATCGGCACCATGAAGCTGAGCGCCGCCAATTGCAGGGCGATGGCGTGCGCCGCCACCGATGCCTCATCGATCAGGCCCATGAGATAGACAGCGGCGCTGAACACCGCGCCTTCAAAACCCAGCGTCACCGCAATCGGTAGGCCCAGATACCACATGGCGCGGAACCGCACCCAGTCCGGCCGCCACCAGCGACCGAACAGGCGGTAGCGGCGGAACTGCCGGTCGCGCATGATGACGATGGCGAGGCCCACGGCCATCAACGTCCAAGTGATCGAGCTGCCCAGCCCGCCACCGAACAGACCGAGCGCTGGCAAACCGAATTTGCCGAAGATCAGCGCCCAGCACAGCAGGGCATTGAGGACGACGGCGACGACGCTGACGACGAAAATCCAGCCCGGCCGTTCGAGCGCGGCGAGGAAATGCCGCATCGCCTGAAACGCCAGAAACGGCAGCATTGACCACATATAGCCGCGCAGGAACAGCGACGCGCTGGCCGACAGCCGCGCATCTTGGCCGAGGGCCAGCATAATGGCCTCTGCATTCCAAAGCAGCAGCCAGGCGGGAACCGTGACGCACACGACGGTCCACAGAGATTGTCGAAAGGTCCGGCGAATATCGCGGACCGAGTGGGGATTGCGGCCCAGCTCGCTCGCCATCAGCGGCGACGCCGCGAGGACGAGGCCGATCGAGAAAATCACCATCGCCATTTGCAGATTAACCGCCAGCGCCGAAGCCGCCAGCTCATGCGGCCCCATCCAGCCCATCAGCACCACATCGGTCGCCTGGATCAGCGCCATGGTCAGGTTGGAGAGGATCAGCGGCCAGGCGAGCGTCAGCATCGCACGTGCTTCATCGCGCCATGGGGCGGCGGATGGTTCGGAAAAGGCGAGAGTAGAAGCCATGGTCGAGCGGCCATAGGGACTTGCGCCGGTGAACATAACCCCCCGCCGCGATTGCACCGGTGCGTGCAATCCGATACGCCACCGCTCATGTCCTTTCCCCGCAAAGTCTGGAAGCTGCTGGTCGCCATCAAAGATGGTCTGGCGCTGTTATTCCTCCTGCTGTTCTTCGTTGCGTTGTTCGGGCTGTTGTCCGGGCGGCCAAATGCGGCGGCCTATATCCCAACCGGCGCGCTGGTGCTGGAACTGGACGGGACGATCAGCGAACAGCCCGCGCCGGTTGATCCGCTCAGCACGCTCTTCAGCGGCGGCGGGGTGCTGCGCGAACATCGCGCCAGCGACCTAGTTCGCGCGCTCAATGCCGCTGCAACTGACAGCCGAGTTACCGCCGTCGTCCTCGACCTCGACCGTTTTGTCGGCGGCGGTCAGGTGGCGCTCGGTGACATCGCTGCCGCGATTGGCCGGGTGCGCGCGGCGGACAAGCCGGTGTTAGCCTACGCCACCGGCTATTCCAGCGACGCCTATCAACTCGCCGCGCAGGCCAGCGAAATTTGGACTTCGGCGGAGGGCGGCGCGGTAATTACCGGGCCGGGCGGATCGAACCTCTATTATAAGGGCCTGCTTGACCGGCTCGGCATCACCGCCAACATCTATCGCGTCGGGGAATTCAAGAGCGCGGTGGAGCCATTCCTGCGCGCCGACCAATCCCCCGAAGCTGAAGAGGCCGCGCTCGCTTATGCCGGTGTCTTGTGGGAGCAATGGCGCGCGCAGGTTGGCCGCGCCCGGCCGCGTGCCCGGATTGACGCCTATATTGCGGATACTGGCGCTGCGGTGCGCGCCGCTGGCAACAACATGGCGCAGGCCGGGCGGGCCGCTGGGTTGATCGACCGGATTGGCAGCCGCCTGCAATTTGGCCGCCGGGTCGCCGCTTTGACCGAAACGCCCGATGACACCCGCCCGTGGCGCTATCCGCGCATTCCGATTGACGATTATATCCTGGCCAATCCAGCGGAAACAGGCGGCGAGCGGATCGCGGTTATCCCGGTGGTCGGAGAGATTATTGATGGAGAAGCGGCGGCTGGCACCGCTGGCGGCGATACCATCGCCCGGCACATCCTCGACGCGGTGGCCGATGAGAGCGTGAAGGCGATTGTCCTGCGTGTCGATTCGCCCGGCGGATCGGTGATCGCATCCGAGCAAATCCGCACCGCCTTGCTGGAGGCACGCGCCCGCCGCTTGCCGATCGTCGTGTCGATGGCCAATGTTGCAGCATCGGGCGGCTATTGGATCGCCACTCCGGCTGATCGCATATTCGCCGAGCCTGACACTATCACTGGTTCCATCGGCGTCTTTGCGGTGTTGCCCAGTTTTGAAACCGCACTCGCCAATATCGGTGTGACGTCGGATGGCATCGCCACCACGCCGCTGGCGGGACAGCCCGACATATTAGGCGGAGTGAACCCGGCCTTTGGCGCACTGGCGCAGGCGAACGTCGAATCGATTTATGGGCGGTTCACCGGGCTGGTGGCGCGGTCGCGGCGGTTGACCGATGCCCGGGTGCGGGAGATTGCGGAGGGCCGGGTGTGGGCCGGTGGCACCGCGCGTCAACTCGGCCTGGTCGATCAGTTCGGCGGGCTGGAAGAAGCCGTGGCCGCCGCCGCCCGGCTCGCCCGGGTCGACCCTGACGACATTCATCTCCATTATTTCGAGGATCCCGAAGACCCGTTCGCGGCGATGCTGCGTTCACTTACCGGGCCCGGGCCGGGCCGTGAGCGCACCGGCCCCGTCGGCCTGTTCGCGCAAACCGCGTGGCTGCGACAGGCGCGGGTTGGCCAGGCAGTGACCGATCTGCGCCGTTTGCTGGGTGATGGCGGGGTGCAGGCGCTGTGCCTCGAATGCGGCGATTGGCGAGCCCCGCGGGTCACAGGCGGCGATGATGCGCGGCTTCTGGAACGACTGCTATTGCGCTGATGCGGCCCTAACCCCGATAGGCGGGCAGCCCAACCTGCCGCGTGATCGCCATCGCCCGCACCGCAAAACCCGCCGCCGCTGCAATCGTCGCGGCCAGCACAAAACTCGCCCCGGCCATCAACAACAGCACGAACAGCCCCGCGCTGAGCGCCGCTGCGGTCACATAGAGTTCGGGTCGCAGAATGATCGACGGCTGCCCGGCGAGCAGGTCGCGGATGATGCCCCCGGCGCACGCGGTGAGCACCCCCATCAGCGCCGCCGCCACCGGATTGATGCCGAGGCTGAGCGATTTCGCGGTGCCGAACACGGCATAAGCGGCCAGCCCCAGCGCATCGAACCATTCGAGCGCGCGGCCAGCCCACCAACGCTCCGGCGTCACCCACACCAACAGCGCCATGGCGAGGCACGTGAGCGGCACCCAAGCGGCGTGAACCCAGAACACTGGCGCGCCGATCAACAGATCGCGCAGCGTGCCGCCACCAACGCCAGTTGCCAGCGCGAAAAAGGCGAAGGTGACCAGCGTCTGCCGTTCCCGCGCCGCCGCCAACGCGCCTGACAGAGCGAACACCGCGATGCCCGCAACGTCGAGCAGCGGCAGCGCGTCGAGCGCCACACCGACCGCCCGACCAAGCGTGTCGACGGCAGGTGAGAGGCTGGCCGGAAGCGCGGAAATTGACATAGCTGAATGCGTGCCGCGCCGACGCCGATATTGCAACTGCCGCGTCCGCTTGCCATGGCAGACGCATGCGATTGCTCTCCCCCGATCACCTGACCCGCGCGATCCTGCTCGCTGCAATTGCGGGTATTGTCGATGTCGTTGCGTTTCTCGCGCTCGGCGGATTTTTCGCATCGTTCATGAGTGGCAACACGACACGGCTGGCCATCGGGCTGAACGCGAACTGGTATGATGCTCAGCTCGCCGCCGCCTTGATCGCGGCCTTTGTGCTGGGCGTCTTCGGCACCGCCATGCTGCGCGCGCGGCGCGCCGGCCGCGCAGAGTTTATCACGCTAGCGGTGATGGCCGTGCTCCTGGCCCTCGCTGCGTTGTTTGCCGATCCCAATCGCTGGTGGCCGATGTGGTTGCTCGCCGCCGCGATGGGCAGTGCCAACACGCTATTTGAGGCGGACGGCGAAATCCGGGTCGGGGTCACCTATATGAGCGGGACTTTAGTCAAGATCGGGCAAGGATTGGCCGACTGGATGGGCCGCCGGGCGACAACCGGCGCGTGGCAACGGCCGCTGCTAATGTGGTGCGCGTTTTTTGGCGGCGGGATGATCGGCGTCGGCCTCTATGCCCGCTGGGGTCTGCCGACTTTGTGGGTGCCAGCAGCGGCGTCAGCGCTGCTGGCTGGGCTCGCGTGGCGCAGCGGCACGGCGGCGGCGGAAGAGCAGCCAGGTTCCGGCCAAGACTGACGCGAACCCGACCAGCAACGGGTGGTGCGGTCCTCGCGACTTTCGAGGTCCATGATCGGGAGCAGGGGGAGCGCCGGAGGGGCCGCATGATCACGCGCCCACGGGGCTCTGCGGCGCGGTCAATTGCGGATCGGGCAATCAGCCCATCGCCAAATCGTTGACATCATCAAGGCCGATGGCGCGTAGGAACACCATTCCTTCGATCCGCTGGATCATGACGGCGGCGTCTCGGGCAAGCGCGACGTCGTCGGCGCTGTGCAACTGCGCCTTGGCCCATGCGAAATAGACTCGGCCGAGCCGCTCGCCGATGCTCGCATAGACTGGGTCGCCCTGCGCGGATGCCGAGGCGATCTGCAGGAACAAGCGCATATAGGGGTCGAACTGTGCATTGCCGAGCAGGCGCATCGTCCGGTCAAGGCATTCGTCAAACGGTAAGGGGGAGACCGCGCCGCCAGCGACCATCAACAGCGTCAGGCGCGCGGCGACGTGATCGAGGATCCCCGCAATGAGCCCTGCCTTATCCTGATAATAATAGAGCAGCATGCGATCACTAGTGCCCGCAGCCTTGGCGAGCGGGCGCAGGCTCGCAGAACCGAGCCCCGCAGCCAGCACATGATCGGCCATGCTGTCGAGCCATTGCTGCTGCTGATCGGGTACCTGAATCATTAGCGCTTGTAGCAGGCGCTACATTCGTGTAGCAACTGCTACATTATCGAAGCAGAGGAGAGTTTCAATGTCGGATTTCTATCGCAAATGGCTCAACCTATGGGCGTGGGGCGTAATCGCTTTTGGCGCGATCCTGGCGCTGTTCGCGTTTCCCGCGACCGAACTGCCATCGCGGCTATTTTACGACCTGATTCAGGGGTCCATTGGTGCCGACCCGGACCGCCATTTTCGTTTCGCTATGGGCCTGATGGGCTGCATTTCGATGGGCTGGGGCCTGACGATGCTGACCTGTTTCAAGGCCGCCGCAATGCTGGAGGGCGAACAAGCCCGGCAAATCTGGAGCGGATTTACCTTTGCCGCGCTGTTCTGGTTCGTGACGGACAGCATCGCGTCCATCTACACCGGCTTTCCGCTCAACGCAGTGTCGAACGCCGTGCTCGTTGGGCTATACTTGATCCCTGTGGTGCGCAGCGGAGTTTTACGCCGCGATGGCGCCGCCGGCCGCTTAGCCAGCAATACCCGCTGACAGATAGCCGAGGACGGCGCGCACCGCTTCGTCCTCTGCCCGTTGCACTTGCGGCGGCACGGTGTTTGCCCAGGCGTCACCAACCGCGCGGACAAGCGATGGCAGGGTGCGCACCGCGGCTGCGGCATCGAGATGCGCGAGCTCTAACGCATACCGTCCGAACAAGGCGGCAACGACCGCCCCGCCCCGCGCCAGATAATCATCGAGCATCGCGCCCACCGGCAGCCGCGCTTC
>JANOPV010000379.1:0-1931 GCA_031422035.1 Sphingomonas sp.
GGCGCGACTTCGACCGACGCAAGGGTTTGCGCGACTGCTCCATTGCCACCGCCCGTATAAAGCGGATGGAGTACACAGCCGCACAGTGCGGCGCTGGCAAACAGGGTCAGGATCAAGGCAGCCGCATGCTTCATGCGACGATATTGACCAACCGGTCAGGAACAACAATCACTTTGCGCACAGTGGCTCCATCCAGCGCACGCTGAACATTGGCACTGGCCAGCGCCAGCGCTTCCAGTTCGGCCTGCGGCGTGCCCTTTGCCACTGTCAGCGTGTCGCGCAATTTGCCCTTCACCTGCACCGCAATCGTAACTTCGTCTTCGACCAGCAGGGTGGGATCAGCGACGGGCCAGGCCGCGTCCGCGATCAGGCCAGCGCCGCCTATCTGGGCCCAAGCTTCCTCGGCCAGATGCGGCATCATCGGCGCGATTAGCCGCACCAGCGTGCGAATGGCTTCGGACCGGCTGGCGGACAGCGGCGCTTTTTCTGTGGCGTTGGTCAGATCATGGATCCGCGCCACTGCCTTGTTGAAGCCCAGCGCGTCGATGTCTTTGGTGATGGCAGCGATGGTTTGGTGCAGCTTGCGGTCCAGCGCGCGGTCGCTCTCGGCATCCGCCCCGGCTCCGCCAGCGCCCACCTGCCCGAACAACCGCCACAACCGCTGCACAAACCGCCAGCAGCCCTCAATGCCCGCCTCTGACCACGGCAAATCGCGTTCGGGCGGCGAATCGCCGAGCATGAACCAGCGCACCGCGTCCGCGCCATATTGGTCAATGATCGCGTCGGGATCGACGACGTTTTTCTTCGACTTGGACATTTTGATGACTCGGCCGATTTCGACCGGTACCCCGGTTTCCCGATGGGTCGCGCCTTCTCCTGTCCTGATGATGTCTTCCGGGGACAGCCACGCGCTAGCGCTCGCGCTAGGGGAAGCGTCACCCCCGGCTTCGCCGGGAAAACGATACGTTTCGTGCGTCACCATCCCTTGCGTGAACAGGCTGGCAAAGGGTTCCGCCACATCGATCAGGCCAATCTGCTTGAGCGCCCGGGTCCAGAAGCGCGCATAGAGCAGGTGCAGGATCGCATGCTCAACCCCGCCAATATATTGGCCCACCGGCAGCCAGCGGGCGATTTCCGCCGGATCGAACGGCCTGTCCCCCGGCTGGCTGGCGAACCGCAGGAAATACCAACTCGAATCAACGAATGTATCGAGCGTGTCGGTCTCGCGCACCGCGTCCGCGCCGCAGCTCGGGCAGGGGGCATGTTTCCACGTCGGATGCCGGTCGAGCGGATTGCCGGGGACATCAAACGTCACATCCTCAGGTAATACTACCGGCAGCCGGTCCTTCGGCACCGGCACGATCCCGCAGACAGCGCAATGGATGAACGGAATCGGCGTGCCCCAGTAACGCTGGCGGCTGACGCCCCAATCGCGCAGCCGCCACACGGTGGTGCCGTGGCCCCAATCCTGCGCCTCGGCCCGCGCAATCACTGCCGCCTTGGCGTCATCGACGCTCATGCCATTCAGGAAATGCGAATTGACCAGTGCCCCGCTGCCGGTGAACGCCTCATCGCCGCCAAAATGAACATCAGTATCGTCATGATCGGCAATTACCCGGATGACCGGCAATGCATATTTGCGCGCAAAATCGAGGTCGCGCTGGTCATGCGCCGGCACACCGAAAATCGCCCCTGTGCCATAGTCCATTAGCACATAATTGACGACCCAGACCGGCAAGTGCCAATTGGGGTCGAGCGGATGGGCGAGCGATAAGCCGGTATCAAATCCACGCTTTTCGGCGGTGTCGAGGTCTGCTTGCGCGGTCCCGCTGGCGCGGCATTCAGCGACGAAGGCGGCCATTTCAGGCGAGCCCGCAGAGAGCTGCTCAGCCAGCGGATGGTCGGGTGCAATCGCGATAAAGCTCGCACCA
>JANOPV010000380.1:0-1832 GCA_031422035.1 Sphingomonas sp.
GCCAGGGGAAGGTGACAAAACACCCGCTAGCGCCTGCGCTAGGGGAAGGGCAGACAAAAAGGATTGAATAATCACCGCATTCACCGTCAACGACCGCCCCGTCCGCTTTCTGATGGACCCCGCCACCCCATTGCTCTGGGCGTTGCGCGACGCATCCAACCTGACCGGGACGAAATATGGCTGCGGCACCGGTGAATGCGGGGCGTGCACCGTTGATGTCGATGGCGAGGCGGTGCGCGCGTGCCAGATCACCATTGCCGAAGCCGAGGGGCGGTTCGTGACCACGATCGAAGGCCTGTCGCGTGATCGCAGTCACCCGGTGCAACAAGCATGGGCAGCCGAGCAAGTGACCCAATGCGGTTTCTGCGAGCCCGGCATGATCATGGCCATCGCGGTGCTGCTGCGCAAAAACCCCTCGCCTAGCGATGCTGAGGTGGAGGCCGCGATCACCAATATCTGCCGCTGCGGCATTTACCCCCGCGTCAAACCCGCCATCGCCCGCGCCCGCCGCATCATCAGCGGCGAAGAACGCGCCGCCTTCGCCCCGCCACCGGGGATCAGGCCGGAGGACGCGGCGCGGAACGTCCCCGCGCTAAGCCCGCAGGATTGAGGCTGGGATGACCGAGCAGCGCAAGACATTGGTTGCGGTGGCGGCGATGTTGCTGGTGGCGAACTTGGTGGCGCTGTTCTTCATCAATCTGAAGCAGCCGCCGCAGCCGGATGTGTGGTTTGGCTATGCCGCTGAAATGCCGTTCAGTCTAATGGACACTGACCCGCGAATGATCGCATTTCGCGGAGCGCCCGTTCGCCTTACCCAATTAGGTGCGCAATTGCACGGGAATCGAGTTGAGTATCGCGAAATCGTAAGCAATTTTGGTCGATCTGCGAGTGAGCGCGAACTGGCAAACTGCGCCGATTATTGCGTCGGTAATCCGTGGTTCGCCTGGGCTGTTGCCGACGATGGCGCCACCCTTGCAACTGCTATCGCTGCTGCGCGCGCCATCAGAAATAGTTGCAATACCGAAATCGTCATTTTCGGCGAGTTCGACTCTGATCCGGGGTTGGACGGCATGCCAATCTTTTTTGCACCGATTGAAGTGGGGCCTCCGACGATTGGGCCAATGCCTCTGATTGACACATCACTACGGTATCGGAGAATCAACGAAACCCTTGTGCAATTCGGCGAACGCACCGGCTGTGCGCGGGTCAGTCCGCTGCGGCCCTGAACACCCTGATGCGTCATTGCGAGCATAGCGAAGCAATCCAGAGCGGCGCTGCACAACACTGGGTTGCTTCGCTATGCTCGCAATGACGGATTGTCCTCCTATATGATCTCCACCCCCGCACAGGAGTCTCCCCGTGACCGACACGCCCCCCTACACCCCGCCCGCCGTTTGGACCTGGAACCAGGACGCGACGCACCGCTTCGCCAGCATTAACCGCCCCATTGCCGGGCCGACGCATGACAAGGCGCTGCCCGTCGGCAAGCATCCGTTTCAGCTCTATTCGCTCGCCACGCCAAATGGGGTGAAGGTGACGGTGATGCTGGAGGAGCTGCTCGCAGCAGGGCATACCGGCGCGGCATATGACGCCTGGCTGATCAAGATCATGGATGGCGACCAGTTTTCCAGCGGGTTCGTCGATGCCAACCCCAACAGCAAAATCCCGGCGCTGGTTGACCGCTCCGGCCTCGAACCTGTCCGCGTATTTGAGAGCGGCGCGATCCTTATCCACCTGGCTGAGAAATTCGGCGCGTTCCTGCCTGCATCCGGCCCGGCGCGCACCGAAGTGCTGAGCTGGCTGATGTGGCAGATGGGTGCAACGCCGATCCT
>JANOPV010000381.1:0-7535 GCA_031422035.1 Sphingomonas sp.
GCTGCCACTGGCCGGGGCGCTTTTCCTCGATTTCGAGCAATTTGGTGTGCCCGCGCACTTGCTTGCCCGAGCGGACGGGCGCGAGAAAGCGGACTTTGTTGCCGCCATAATTGACGCCCATCTTGATGCCCGCGAGCCGGGGCAAGTCGCTCTTGGCGCTGAGCATCGGGAGCAGCGAGAGGGTGAGGAAGCCGTGCGCAATGGTGCCGCCGAACGGCGTCATCTTGGCCATCGCTTCGTTGACGTGGATGAACTGGTGATCGCCAGTGGCGTCAGCGAACTTGTTGATCATGTCCTGGTCGACGGTCACCCATTCGGAGGTGCCGATGACCGTGCCGACCATTGCCTTCAGTTCGTCTGTGGATACTTCTGCCATCGCGTCTCTCCCGCTCGGTTATGAACCTGCTTTGGGCAAGGTTGACGTTCACGTCAACCATAGGCTGCTCACGCTAGTCTCCCGACTCCGCCGCATAGGGCATGACCAAGTAGCCGTCGGGTGCCGCAGTATAGCTGATCTGGGTCGGATAAGCGAAGCGGATCCCTTCGGCCGCAAAGCGTTCGATGAGCGCCAGGCCGACGGCGTGGCGGGCGGCGAACACGACGGCATAATCCTCGCTATGCACATCAAACTGAATGTCGAAATCAATGCTGGAGGGGGCGAACCCGGTCAGCCCGCAGCGGATCGGCTCGCAATCATGCGCGCGTACCACCTCCTCAACGATGGCGGGGATGCCGCGCAGTTTGTCTGCCGGGGTTTCATAAGCAATGCCAACCGGCAGCGCCATCCGGCGGCGCGACACCCGGGCATAGTTGAAAATCTGTTTGGACAGGAGGTTGGTGTTGGAGATCACCACTTCTTCGCCGGTCAGCGCGCGAAGGCGGGTGGATTTCAGGCCGATGCGTTCGACGGTGGCATTGGTGGCGTCGAACTTGATCGATTCGCCGGTGCGGAACGGCCGGTCAAAAATGATCGCAAGCGCGGCAAATAAATCCTCGAAAATCCCCTTGGCGGCGAGACCGATGGCGATGCCGCCAATGCCTAGGCCAGCGATCAGGCCAGTTACGTTGACCCCGACATTGTCGAGCACGACAATCGTCGCAATGGCGAACAGCGCGATCGAGACAAGGACGTTGATGAGCGACAGCGCGTTGGCGAGGGTTTCGCTGTACGCGCCGCTGGCCCGGTGGCGGACCAAAGTCATCACCACTTCCTTCGCCCAAATCGCGACCTGGAGCGCGACCGCGACGATGAACAGGAAACGGATGGTTTGATCGATCAGTTGCGGCGCGGTGGCGTAGCCAATGACCAATCGCGCCGCTGTCATCACCAGGAAGAAATGCCGGGTGCGGGCGAGGGTGCGCAGGACGGTTGCGCCGACGCCTTGCACATCCGCCTGGCGCGTTGCAGCACCGCGGACCCAGCGGCGCGCAACTCTGAGGATCAAATATGTAAGCAAGCCTGCCAAGCAGGCGAGCACCAACTCGCCGCCATGCTGCTCAAACCAGCGGATAAGCTGCTCACCGATAGTGCGGAGCTGGTTTAGGGCAGTCATGGCCGGGGGTGGGGGAGGGTCGGCAGCGGCTGGGGCGGCGGGCATCCGAATGAATATAAGCATCTGCTGGCGTTATGCGATCATGCAGCGAATGGCCAGAGTATGCAGCGCCGCAGGACCGGCAAGTTCAGCCGCCGCGCCAGCCGCCTGAGCTGTCGGCAGGACCCGCAGGAGAGAGGCTGTCCCCGCCCCCTGAACCGAGTTGCGCTGAACCAAGTTGCGCGGTGATCGGCCGCCACCGGGCCTCTGCCTCACGCCGCCGCAAATAGGCGTGAAAGCTGATCTGGGCGGCGAGAATCAGGAACATGAACGGCTGGAACGCGATGCCGACGAACATCGAGCCGAGCAGATAAACGAGCTGGCTGGCCTGTAGCGCGCTGGCCAGCGGCGCTATCCAGGCATTGTCACCGATCTCCCGCTTATAGCGCCGCCGGATTTTCTCCATCCGGACGAGGCAGACAATGTGGATATAGAGCCACAGCAACAGGCCCGGGAAACCCTGTTCCCCCAGCATCTCAAAATAGCTGTTATGATAAGCGCGGCCAGCATCGGTATAGGGCTCGATACGCACGCTCTGCGAATTGCCGGTGCCGGTTACTTCAACCCGGTTAACCCGCAGCTCATTCTGCCGATAGGCATCGAAGCCACCGCCAAAGGGGTTTTCGAGCGCATAGTCCCAGGTCCACTTCCACACAGCGATGCGTGTGGAAGCAGATTCGTCGGCCTGATAATTGGTGGTCGTGTTCATCCGCGCCGAAAAGGCCGCCGGCAGCAGTGGCAGGGCAACCAGTGCGACTGTGCAGATGCCAGTGATATAGAGCATCCGCCGCTTGCTATCGCGCAGGTAAAAGGCCGCAAGGAACGCCGCGCAGACCAGACCGGTGCGCGCCTGGGTGCCGATGGGAATGAGCAGACAGGCGAAAATCAACAGGATGGCGAACGCCCAGGTGAATTTGCGTTCGGGAAATACCGTGCTGTGCCGCGCCAGCCACAGGATGATCGGGATGATCGAAATGGCCGCCATCGAAAAAATGCTGCCCTCAAACAGGCCGCTATTGTCCGACAAGAGCAGTTGCAGTGAACCATAGCCGCCGCCCCCGAGCACAGTTTTCAAGCCGCCCGAAATGGCCAGCGCGCTGCAACTGAGGACAAGCGCAATCAGGATCGCCTCAATCCGCAACCGGGTGCGCAGCACGACGGTAAGGAACAGCGAGAAGAACAGCGCTTTCCATACCCAGCTCCATTTGAGCGCGGCGTCCTCTGGCAAGTCGGCGCTGAGCGTCGTTAGCCCGCAATAGACGAGCAACAGGACCATCACGACCTGGAGCTGATCAAACCGGGTGTCGCGTTTATTGTCCGTTAGCATCCAGCTGCCGAGGGCGAGCGAGAAAACGATGAGCGATAACTGGACGCTGTTGAGCAGATAATAGCTCAGCCGCTGCGGCGCGACGATGTCGACATAGGCATAAGCGAGGACGAATAAATAGGGCCGCCGCACCGCCATGCCGAGGATGCCGATGAGAAAGATGATGAAAAACAGATCACGCATCGCGCGAAAATCCGGTGCGCGGCGCATCGACGATTGGCGATTCCGCGCCGGGACGCTCGGGTGTCGTGCCCGGCTGACCAAAGCCGGGCGGGCGATGGCGCGTCGCCGGGGCCGCCTCGTCGTCCAGGTCATCACGCTGCATCAGCCGCCAAAAAGCGAGCATCAGCAACCCGTGCGAAACCAATAAGGCAATCCAATCAAGCAATGCGGCACCCTTTGTTAGCGAGCGCCCTAACCGATTTCAGTTGACGGGGCCTTAAACATATTGCGCGAGAGAGGCGACATGACGCGCGTGCTCCATATCCTCGACCACAGCCTGCCGGCGCAAAGCGGCTATACATTCCGCACGCGGGCGCTGATGCGGGCGCAGCAGGCGATGGGGTGGACGGTGGCTGGCGTGACCAGTGTGCGCCATCCCTTGCCCGGGCCTGGTGTCGAGACGGTTGATGGCCTGACATTTTATCGGACGCCAGCAATTGCGTCGGGCCGCAGCCCGCTGCGTGAATGGCGCGAGGTCGGCGCGCTGGCGCAGCAGGTCGCGGCGGTCGCGGCTGAGTTTCGGCCGGATATTCTCCACGCGCATTCGCCGGTGCTGACCGCAATGGCGGCACAGCGGGTCGCGCGGGCGCGGAATATTCCTTTGCTTTATGAAATTCGCGCCTTTTGGGAGGATGCAGCGGTCGGCAATGGCACCGGGGTTGAGGGCAATCTGCGCTATCGGCTGGTCCGTGCGCTCGAAAGCCGGGCGGTACGCCGCGCCGATGCGGTGGCGGTGATTTGCGAAGGCCTGCGCGCCGACTTGATTGCCCGCGGGGTGCCGCGTTACAAAATCATGGTGTCACCCAATGGCGTCGATTTGTCGCTATTTGGCGATCCGCCAGCCCGCGATGATGCGCTCGCGGTTGAGCTTGGCATATCGGCGGGTCTGCCGGTGATCGGCTTTATCGGTAGCTTTTATGATTATGAGGGCATCGACATTGCAATTGCGGCGATGCCCGCGCTGGCGGCAGCGGTGCCGGGCGTGCGGCTGTTGCTGGTTGGCGGCGGGCCGATGGAGGCGGCGTTGCGCACACAGGCGGCGGCGTCCCCGGTCGCCGGCCACATCCATTTTGTCGGGCGGGTGCCGCATGATGAAGTTGACCGTTATTACAGCTTGATCGACGTGCTCGTCTATCCGCGTAAGGCGATGCGGTTGACCGAGCTGGTCACGCCATTGAAACCGCTCGAAGCGATGGCGCAAGGGAAATTGGTCGCAGCGTCGAGCGTTGGCGGGCACCGTGAGCTGATTGTCGATGGTGAAACCGGCGCATTATTTGCGCCCGACGATCCGCTGGCTTTGGCCGATACAGTGGCGCGGTTGCTCGAGGACCGCAGCGGCTGGGATCAGCGGCGCCGCGCCGCACGCGCCTTTGTCGAACGGGATCGTAACTGGTCGTCAAACATTTTGCGTTACGAACCGGTTTACCAGCGGCTATTGCAGCGCGCCGGACGAGTGGCAGGTGAGGCAGCATGATGACGACACGGTTGACCAGAGGCACAGGTGCCCGCTTTCCGCTGGGCGCATGGGGCGTCGCCTCGGCGCTGGCTGCGGTCGGGGCAATTATCGGCCTGATTATGCCGTTGGCGTGGATCGAAGAGGCCAGCTGGCAGCTCTATCTCGACCAGTTGATTGCCGCGGCCCGACCACCGCTCGGCCCGACGGCACGGCTGGCGGCGATGGCAGCCCTAGCGCTGGGCTTTGGCCTGTTGGGCTGGCTTGCTGCGTTTTTCATGAAGATTCGCCCGAGCGAGGCCAGTATCAGCACATGGCTTGACGGACTGCGGAGGACGCGCGCCGATGATGAGCCTGATGCGCCGCGCCTGCGTGCCGGGGACCGCCATCCCGATGCGCCCGCCCGCCGCCCGTTTTCGGCAGCGCGCGACGTTCCGGTTGATGCCGAGCTCGCGCCGACTGTGCTGCGCCGCGATATGTTTGACGTCGATGATGACGATGAATTGTTGCTCGATGCCCAATTTGACGCGGCGATTGCGCCTGCCCCGCTGGTGAGCGAAGCTGAGCGCGCAGCCCGTTGGGACGCGCTGGAGCATGTCGATGCGGTGGATGAAGCGCCGGCGGTCGATCCCGCGCCGATGCTTGATCGCGCGGCGTGGCTGACCCCGGCGATCGCAGAAACAACGCCGCCTGAGATTGCGCCCGGCATCTTGGTTGAGCCAGCGCCGGTCCAGCCTGTGGTGGTTGCAGCCCAAACCCCGCCGCTCGTTCCCGAGCCGCTCGACCTTTCAATTGCGCGGCTGGATGAGCTGATCGCGAGGCTGGAGAGCGGCTTGGCGCGGCGCGAGGCGCTGGTGGTGCGCGGCAACCATGCTGTTGCCGAACCCGCTGAGCCAGTGATTGCGCGCGCCAGTGGTCTTGCCGCACCAGCAGCCGTGCCTGTAACTGCCGCTGCGGATGCGAGCTTTCCGCACGACCCGGCACTTGCGGCCGCGCTCGAAACGCTGCGCCGGATGAACCGCAGCGCCTGAGGTGCAAGGCCGGTTGCGGCGGTTAGTCGGCGTTGATGGTCAGCAGCTCGATTATCAGCAGTCGGCGCAAAGTCGCGTCCGCACTCTGCACCAACCCGCCGAGCGTTGCGGTGCAATCGGCAACAATTTCGCCGCGCAGCCGAAACTGATGTTCGGGTAGTTGATCGGCGACGCGCAAAATATCGGCACCAGCATCGCCGCCCGCAGCGACATCAAATTCAAAGCGATGGCGCGCGCCTTCAAAAGTGGCGCTAGCCCATTCGCGTTCCTGAGCGTGCAGAAGCTGACTGGCAGGGCCGAGAAGCTCGCTGAGCTGGGCTAGCAGAATGTGATCGGACATTAAATACCCCGTCGTCTCGGAACCGGGATTTGGCGGGAGATTGTGGGACATAACGGGATAAATCGGCGGTTTTTCGTGGGTTTCGATGTAGAACGCACGGTGAGGCCTCGTCTCGGAATTATTGTCCGCTTCGGCGCTGCATCGGGCATGCAACGGCCATGAAAGCCGCAGGAATGCGTTAAATCCAGTTCCGAGACGTGCCTTTTCGGCCCTCAGTTCCGAGACGTGACCGTCGCCAGCGAAAATCGCTGGATCCCGCAGGGGTCCTAGCCTTTCACCTTCATCGGCGTTGAGCAGTTCCGAGACGAGTTCCGAGTCCAGTTCCGAGACGTCACCCCGAAATTATGACCTCCCCGACCTTTTTGGCCTTGTCCATGCCGCCGATCTGATATGTCGTTTCGACCGCTTCAATGGTGAATTTGGCGAAGATTGAGCGCACTTCCGGGCGGTCGTTGAGCGAGAGTAGAAAGCGCCCTTGAAGGCCGCCGAGCAGCTCTGCCATGGCCTCAAATTCGGTGCGCTCGAACAGCGGCTGCCCCGTGTCGTCACCATAGTCACGCTCGCAGCCAAATAGGGCGGATCGAGATAGAAGAGTGTGCCTGGCCGATCATAGCGACGAACGAAATCGGCCCAAGGCAGGCGCTCAATCGTGACTGGCGCGAGACGCTCATGCACTGCCTCCAGCATGGGTCCGAGCTTCGTCACATCGAAGCGCGCCGGGCTCTGCGGCGCGACGCCAAATCCCCTGCCAACGACCTTGCCGCCGAAGGCGGTGCGCTGGAGATAAAGGAAGCGCGCTGCGCGCTCCAAATCGGTCATCGTCGTGGGATCTGTGCGGAGCAGCTGCTCGAAGCCCAGCCGCGTGGTGAGCTGAAACCTGAGCATATCCATGAACGCGACATAATGACGCTGCAAGATCCGGAAGAATGTGGCCACGTCCATTGACCAGTCGTTGATGAACTCGGCCGACGGGCGCGATCGACGGCGAAAGAAGACGCCGCCCATGCCGACAAACGGCTCGGCATAAGCTTGGTGAGGGATGGCAGCGATGCGCTCGACAAGACGCCGGGACAGGTTGCGCTTTCCGCCAATATAGCCGGCGACGGGCAGGGTTGGAGCTATGGGTTGCAAGCCCTCTGCATGGTTCAAACGATGACTCGACATGATGTATCACGTTCCCTATTCGTTCACACCGTCCGGACGGACTGGCGGGACGGCCCCGATGGAGGCCTGTTGGGGTGTGATGGGTCGATGCCATCGGTGTAGGGCGTTGGCGCGCCCTGCCCCCCGCCAAATCGGCGAGTAGTTGAAATTTAACGAGATCGCTGCTATGTCCATCGGACCGCACGGCTGGCGAGCCGCGCTGATTGATCCCTGGCGGTGGTGGGTCCAAGGTCAGCGAAGAACGAAGACGGCTCCGGGCAACCGGAGCCGTTCTGCTATCGGCGATATTGCAGCCAGCCGCCACGCACTTGCTCTCCCTCTAAATAGCGCTCTCGGCGAGCTGGAAAAGCCGTGAGCCCTTTCCAGCCATCCGGGCTGATCTCCATGATGATGACGGCCGGCGTAC
>JANOPV010000382.1:0-4034 GCA_031422035.1 Sphingomonas sp.
CGAGGCGATGACCTCCTTATACCCGCCGACCTCCGCCGCGCTCTCACTGACCAGCTCGACCTTCCAGCCCTGCGTGTCAGCATAACGGGCGTACATGCGCAAAAGGTCGCCCGCGAACAACGCCGCCTCATCGCCGCCAGTCCCCGCGCGGATTTCCAGCATGGCGGCGCGTTCGTCCGCCACGTCCTTAGGCAGCATGGCAATGGCGAGTGCACGGTCAGCCTCCTCAAGCTGCGTCGCCACGCCGTCGCGTTCGTCTGCTGCCATCGCGGCGAGTTCAGCATCATCGCCGCTGGCCATGGTCTCAATATCAGCCAGCTCAGCCCGAAGCCGCGCGACCGCCTCCGCCACCAATGCCACCGCATCAACCTCGGCATAATCGCGAGAGGCCGCGACAAACGCTTCGCCCTCCAGCAACCCCGAAGCCATCCGCGCGCTAAGCTCGTCGCGGCGGCCAAGGATCTGGCCGATGCGCTGGTCCGAAATGCGGGTCATGAGAAGTTCACGCGGAGACGCGGAGACGCGGAGACGCGGAGGAGTTAACGTCCTCTACCCTTACTTCGTCACCCCCGCGAAGGCGGGGGCCCATCCCCTGAAGTTGTGGCTTCACACACCAAGTCGTTCGCGCAGAGGCGCAGAGGCGCAGAGCCACCCCTCCGCGCCTCCGCGCCTCCGCGTGAACCATTCTGAACGAGAGGTCTGGAGCTGGATTCCCGCCTTCGCGGGAATGACGGGGTTTCAAACCGATCAAAGAGCGTGATTGAACGGTGTTCATCCTTGCTCCAACATCGTCCAATTGATTTGGTAAACATCGCCACTAGCTGTCGTTCGTATCGAAGAAGTCCCAAGAGGTAGCGCCGCTGCCATCCGACTAGCGAAAGACTGCATTTCCGCCGGTGTAAATGTCGAATTTGTTAGCCGAAATTCTCTCACATTCTCCCGAGAGAGCACCACTCCAATGGTTCTGCAAAGTGTGCTCTTAACTGCCTTATCAAAGCGCTTCTGTGGGTTCCCGCCAAAGCTGGTCGTTACGCTAATCCCCGCGCACCTCAATCGGTGGGCCACAGAAGCTGCCCCAAGCTCGTCGCCACGGCTGCCCGGCAACATCTCAACGAGACCAAGCTGGCGTTTGAAGGAAAAATCCATTTCATCTTTGATGAGTCGGGACGGCTGCGTTGGATCAAGCAACATCCCCAACCGCTCAATCCCCGCCGCCCAGCCGACCGCAGGCGTCGCTGGCCCGCCCATCGCCTCAACCAGCCCGTCATAACGACCGCCGCCCAGCAAAGTGCTTTGGCTGCCGAGCAAATCCGCCACCGCGCTGCCCGCGTCGGGCACGAATTCAAATGCGGTGTGCCGGTAATAATCCATCCCGCGCACCAGTCGCGGCGCGGGCACCCATGCTACGCCTGCTGCGCCCAATCCCGCCTGCACATCCTCGAAAAACCCGCCCGCCTCGTCAGTAAGGAACGCCTCGATCGTCGGCGCTGAGTCCGCCGCCGGCCGATCCCTCGGGTCTTTGCTGTCGAGGATGCGCAGCGGGTTGCGCTCCAGCCGGTTCAGACTGTCCTCGCTCAACTCCCCCCGGTGCGCGTCAAAATGCGCAACTAGCCCGGCGCGCCACGCATCGCGGCTGACAGTATCACCCAGCGTATTGAGGTGCAGGCTTACCCCCTCGGTAATGCCCAGCTCCCGCAGCAGCTGATCCGCAAACGCCAGCAATTCCACATCCGCCGCCGGTTCACCCGCGCCGAGCACTTCCGCGTCCAATTGATGAAACTGCCGATACCGCCCCTTTTGCGGGCGTTCATAGCGGAACAATGGCCCGTGCGTCGCGACCTTCAGCGGCGCGTGCTGCTGCCAGCCATTGGTGATGTAAGCCCGCGCTATCCCCGCCGTAAACTCAGGCCGCAGCGTGATCGATTCATCATTGCGGTCGGCGAAGGTGTACATCTCCTTCGACACAATATCGGTCGTTTCACCAAGGCTGCGTGCAAACACCGCCGTCGGCTCGATCACCGGCACCTCGATCCGCTTGAACCCGTAAAGCCGCCGCACGCGTTCAAACGTGTCCACCACATGCTGAAATCGGTCCGCGCTCTCACCGAGCATATCCTGCGTGCCACGCACCGGATGAGGAGTATTCGTCTTTGCCATGGCTGGGGCGCTAAACCAACGCGCCGCGACGCGCAATTGCGGCAATGCTTGCGAATCCCTCATAGTCGCGGTTAGTCATGCGCCAGACCGCAACCGGGGGCTTCATTTTCATGCGTCATTATTTTCGCGCCGCACTCACCGCGACCGCGCTGGCATCAAGCGTCATCCTGTTTGCGCAAGCGGCACCACAGCGCAGTGCGCCGCCGCTCCCCGCCGGGATCAGCGCCGAGCGCTATCCAGGGACGATGCTGCTGGAGGTCGACGCGACCGATGTAACCCGCGCCATTTATCGCGTCCGCCAGGTTATCCCGGTGCGCCGCGCCGGCACGCTCACTCTGCGCTATCCCGAATGGCTGCCGGGCAAGCACGCCCCGCGCGGCACAGTCGGCGATATGGCGGGGCTCACCTTTACCGCCGGTGGCCGCACCCTGACCTGGCGGCGCGATCCCGCCGATGTCTTTGCCTTCGATGTCGAGGTGCCGTCGGGCGTGCGCGATGTCACCGCCAGCTTCCAGTTCCTGTCGCCCACCCGCAGCAGCGAAGGCCGGGTGGTGATGACCCCCGCGATGCTCAACCTGCAATGGGAACAGGTGTCGCTCTATCCCGCCGGGTACGCGACCCGGAACATCCCGGTGCAGCTCACCGTGGCACTACCTGCTGGCTGGACCGGCGTCGCCGCCTTGGACGGTGCCGCCGCGCTGTCGGGCAACCGCATCCGCTATACCGCCACCGATTACGAGACACTGGTCGATTCCCCGATGTTCGCCGGTGCCCATTATCGCCGCTGGGACCTGGGCAATAATGTCGGCCTCAACGTCTGGGCAGACGAGCCGCGTTTCCTCGAAGCCCGCGACGAACAGATCGCCGCCCACCGTGCGCTGGTGGATGAGGCCGTGCTCCTGTTCGGATCACGCCATTTCGACCGCTATGAATTTCTCCTTGGCCTCACCGAAGAACTGGGCGGCATCGGCCTTGAGCATCATCGCAGTTCCGAGAACACACGCGAAACCGACTATTTCATCGATTGGGACACCAACGCCTCCGAGCGCGGGCTGCTCCCGCATGAGCTCGTTCACAGCTGGAACGGCAAGTTCCGCCGTCCGGCGCGCCTGTGGACCCCCGACTATCACCAGCCGATGGATGGCCGGCTACTCTGGGTCTATGAGGGGCAGACCAGCTATTGGGACCTCGTCCTCGCCGCACGCTCGGGTTTGCAGTCGCGCGAGATGGTCCTCGGTGAGTGGGCGCGTTATGCTGCCACCTACCAAGTGCAGCCCGGCCGCGCCTGGCGCAGTGTCGAGGATACGACGCTTGATCCCGTCATGTCGGCCCGCCGCCCACGGCCCTTCCCTAGCCAGACTCGAACCGAGGACTATTACAACGAAGGCTCCCTTGTCTGGCTCGATGTCGACACCACAATTCGCGAACTTTCTGGCGGCGCCCGCAGCCTTGACGACTTTGCACAGCGCTTTTTCGGCGTCCGGGACGGCGATTGGGGTACCGTCACCTATGAATTTGACGATGTCGTTGCCGCCTTGAACGCGGTGCAGCCATATGACTGGGCCACGTTCCTGCGGCTGCGTATCATGGAACCGGCACAGCCCGCGCCCTTGGGCGGCATAGAGCGCGGTGGTTACACGCTCGTCTGGCGCGACAGTCCCAATGCCTATGACGCCGAACGGATGCGTGAGAGCGATAATCTCGACCTGCTCTTTTCGCTCGGCATGGTCATCGACAAGGCAGGCGAAGTGACCAGCGTGTTGTGGGATGGCCCGGCGTTCAACGACGGCGTCACCAACGGCACCCGCATCCTGGCGGTCAACGGCGTCGCCTATAGCCGGGAGCGAATGCGTGCCGCGATCACCGCCGCAATGGAC
>JANOPV010000383.1:0-4679 GCA_031422035.1 Sphingomonas sp.
GGCGCTCTCGAACTCGATGGCCAAACCGAATTTGCACTTGGCGGTGACGATGACAGCGTTGATTTCCCGACCCGTCATCGGCTTGGTGCGCGGTACACACTCAGCCCCGATGCGACTCTGGTTGCCGCCTATGAGATTGCCGACGGCGGCACCGTTGATGCCCGCACTCTGCGCGCTGGCATTGATGTCCGCCCTTGGTCCGGCGCACGGCTGACCGCCAGCGGTAACCAGCAGGATTTCGTTGAACTCGGTGCGCGCAGCTTTGCCGCATACGGCCTCACCCAATCGTTTCAGGTAGCAACAGGCGTCTCGGTCGACTTTACCGTTGACGGGCAGCGGACCCTGGCCGGTATTAACGCCGCCGATGTGATTGATCCTGCACAGCCAGTTGCCTCGGGCGGTTTCATTGGCACCGAAGGTCTGCTGACGGAGGATTTCCTCGCTGTCACCGCTGGCGCAACGTGGCGCCAGGAAAATTGGAGCATTACGGGCCGCGCCGAATATCGCGACGGTGAACTCACCGACCGCGCTGGCGTGACTATCGGCATGATCCGGCAGATTGGCGAAGGCCGGGCGCTTGGCGGGCTGTTCCTGTGGACTGACGCACAAACCCAAACAGGCCTCGCAACCAGCACCATTTCCGGCGAACTGAGCTGGGCGCATCGCCCCGCCGACAGCCGTTGGAGCTGGCTGAACAAGCTTGAAGCACGGTCGGATCGTATTCGCGGTGCCGTCGCGGGCCAGCCTGGCCCAATTGGTGGCCCAGCGCTGACCCTGGACGGCAATGCCCAATCCACCCGCGTGCTCAACAGCCTGACCATCAACTATTCACCGATGGATCGCGACGATGACAGCGGCCTGTGGGAAGAAACTGGCGAATATACACTGTTCCTGGGCGCACGTTACGCTTCGGACCGGATTGGCCTCGATGATGTCGCGGGCTGGTCAGCACTAGTGGGCGGCGATTTCCGCTTTGATCTCAGCGAGATGGTCGGCGTCGGTATCTCAGCCAATGTTCGCGTCGGCACCGGTGGCGATACCGTCAGCTACAGCGGCGGGCCGCAGATCATCGTGACCCCGTTTGAAAACGCCAATCTGGTGATCGGCTACAACTTCGCAGGCTATCGTGATCGGGATTTTGAGGATGCCCGATATAGCCGGAACGGTGTCTATGTGACGCTCCGCCTGAAAATCGACCAGACAACGCTGGCTGGACTGTTCCAATAAGGGCAGCCGCCAGCGTCAGTCAGCGAACAAGAGCACGGGCGTTTCAAGCAGCAGCTTAAGCGCCTGAACAAAACTTGCCGCATCCCAGCCATCGACAACGCGGTGATCGCAGCTGATCGACAGATTCATCAGCTTGGCGCGTCGGATGTCGTCGCCCCCACCAGCATCTTTGGCAAACACCGGGCGCTCGACAATCTTGTTGGGGCCGATGATCGCGACCTCTGGCCGGTTGATAACTGGCGTCGTGGCAATGCCGCCTAGCGCTCCCAGCGACGTAATCGTCAATGTCGACCCTGACAGCTGATCCGACGATGCTTTGCCACTCCTAGCAAGTTCAGACAAAGTCTTAATATTAGCAGCTAACTGCCAGATATTTAGTGATTGTGCATCACGGATGACCGGCACCATCAGTCCGGCATCAGTTTGTGTCGCCATGCCCAAATGCACCGCACCATGCCGCGTCACGACACCGGCCTCATCATCATAGCGCGCATTTATCATCGGAAACTGCGGGACGGTGCGACAAATCGCGGCGATCAGCAGTGGGAGCATGGTCAGTTTTGGTCGATCACCACGATTGGCGTTGAGATCGGCCCGCAACTCTTCAAGCTTGGTGACCTCAATCTCTTCGACATAGGTGAAATGAGGAATGGCGCGTTTTGACGCCGCCATATTTTCTGCAATCCGGCGGCGCATCCCGATCACCTTGATCGCTTCATCAGCGCGCACCGGAGCGGGCGTGCTGTACCCAACGCCACTGCTGTACCGCAGAAACGCATCAAGGTCAGCGTGGCGGATACGCCCGTCGGCTGACGGTTTTACGGTGCTCAGGTCAACCGCCAGCGCCTGCGCTCGATCTCGCACTGCGGGGGATGCGAGTGTGCGGGCGTTTGGCAAGGTTGCCAGCGTGCAGGTCGAAACATTGCCGAGTGCGTGGTCGGCTGCCGTGGAAACCGCTGTTTCTGTCGCCGGAGCGCTCAATGCTGCGGCTTTTGCAGCTGGTGTTGGTGCGTCATCCGTCACCCCAAGCTGCTCTGCCACATCGTCTGCCAAAGTGGGTTCGGCCAGTTTGGGCTCGGCCAGTGTGGGCGCATCCGCTGAGACATCCGCGGCATCTGTGGCATCCTCGTCCGTCTCGATCACCACTAGCGTTGAACCGATAGCAACAATGTCGCCTACATCGCCGGCCATTTCGATGACAACGCCCGACACTGGCGATTCCATCTCCACCGTCGCTTTGTCGGTCATCATGTCAGCAAGCTGCGCGTCTTCCTCAACGCGCTCACCCAGTTTGACGTGCCAGGCGACAATCTCAGCCTCGGCAATGCCTTCACCAATATCCGGCAGCCTGAATGAAAAGCGCGCCATGGGATTAGTCCTTCAACAATAGTTCAATGGCCGTGCCGATCCGCACCGGTCCCGGAAAATACGCCCACTCGAGGCTGTGGGGATACGGCGTATCGAACCCGGTTACCCTTACCACTGGCGCCTCCAGCGCATAAAAGCACCGTTCCTGTACCAGAGCCGACAATTCAGCACCAAATCCGCCGGTGCGCGTCGCTTCGTGGACAATCAGGCAGCGGCCGGTTTTCAACACCGATGCCTCAATCGCGGCAATATCAAGCGGAACAAGCGTGCGCAGATCGATGATCTCGGCATCAACCCCCATATCCTCGACCACCGCAACCGCGACATGAACCATCGTGCCATATGCAAGAATGGTCAGCGCCGCCCCTGCCCTGACGATATTCGCCTTGCCCAATTCCACGCGGTAATGGCCGGTCGGCACCGCGGACGCGGAATGTTTCGACCAAGGTTCGACCGGGCGGTCGTAATAGCCAGTGAACGGCCCATTATAGATACGCTTGGGCTCAAAGAAGATTGTCGGATCATTATCCTCGATCGCCGCGATAAGGAGACCCTTTGCATCATAAGGTGTCGACGGAATAACCGTCTTTAACCCGCTGACATGCGTAAATATTCCTTCGGGGGACTGACTGTGCGTCTGGCCGCCAAATATGCCGCCGCCAAAGGGGGAGCGCACCGTCATCGGGCAGGTAAAATCACCCGCCGAGCGATAGCGTAACCGGGCCGCTTCGCTAACCAGCTGATCGAGCGCGGGGTAGATGTAGTCCGCAAACTGGATTTCGGGTACAGGCCGCAAGCCATAGGCACACATGCCCACCGCAACCCCGATAATGCCACATTCCGTTATCGGCGTATCAAAGACACGCGTTTTACCATGCGCAGCCTGCAAGCCCGCAGTCGCCCGAAAAACGCCGCCGAAAAAGCCGACATCCTCGCCCATCACCACCACATCGGGATCGCGCGCCAGCATGACGTCCATCGCGCTGTTGATCGCCTCAATCATGTTCATCGTTCGGGTGTCAGTCACGGATTCAGCAGTCTCCGACATCAGCTCGCCTTCCATTCGCTGCCGAACTTCCGGGTTTGCTCGCTCAGCATCTGGGCTTGCTGTTCACGTAAATGCCAAGGGATGTCCTCGAATACGCCTTCAAACATGCTTTCAAACGGCTGATGCAGACCGTGTCCCAGGATACCATTGGCTTCGGCGGCTTTTTGATCACGCTTGACGGTGGCGGCCAACTCAGTGGCCTGATTTGCATGCTGGGTCTCGTCCCACTCACCCAGTACGATGAGGTGATCTTTCAACCGCAATACCGGGTCACCGAGCGGCCAGGCCGCATACTCGTCGCGCGCGCGATAGGCCGAGGGGTCATCGGAGGTGCTGTGCCCCTCCGCGCGATAAGTGAAATGCTCAATCAGCGTCGGGCCATTATTGGTCCGCGCACGGTCGGCGGCCCAGCGCGTCGCGGCATAGACTGCCAGTGGATCATTACCGTCAATTCTGAGCCCTGCGATACCATAGCCGATTGCGCGAGCGGCAAATGTCGTCCGTTCCGCGCCGGCAAAGCCTGAAAAACTGCTGATTGCCCATTGGTTGTTGACCACATTGAAGATCACCGGGGCGTTGTAGACCGTGGCAAAGGTCAGGGCGCTGTGGAAATCGCCTTCCGCTGTGGATCCCTCCCCACACCACACGGCGGCGATCTTACTGTCACCGCGCGCGGCGCTCGCCATCGCATAGCCGACGGCCTGCGGATATTGCGTCGTCAAATTGCCGGACACCGAGAAAAAGCCATAGTCGCGCGCTGAATACATGATCGGCAATTGCCGCCCCTGCAACGGATCCTCACGGTTGGAATATATCTGGTTCATCATCGTAACTAGCGGATAATCACGTGTTATAAGAATGCCTTGCTGCCGGTAGCTGGGAAAGCACATGTCATCGCGGTCGAGTGCCATGGTGCCAGCGACTGAGACCGCCTCCTCACCCGTTGATTTCATGTAAAAGCTAGTTTTGCCCTGCCGCTGCGCCCGAAACATGCGATCATCAAATGCGCGGAGCAGCATCATGTAACGCAGCATCG
>JANOPV010000384.1:0-5857 GCA_031422035.1 Sphingomonas sp.
GATTGAAATTTTTACCGATGGCGCGTGCAAGGGCAATCCCGGTCCCGGCGGCTGGGGTGCCTTGCTCCGCTGGAATGGCCGCGAGCGCGAATTATCTGGCGGAGAGCCTGACACCACAAACAACCGCATGGAAATGCTGGCCGCGATCATTGCGTTGGAGGCGCTGAAACGGCCGAGCGAGGTGCGCCTGTGGACCGACAGTGTCTATGTCCGCGACGGCATCACCAAATGGATCCACGGCTGGAAACGCAATGGCTGGCGCACCGCTGCCAAAAAGCCCGTCGCCAATGTCGAACTCTGGCAGCGGCTGGAACTGGCAACCGCGCGGCACCAGGTCGACTGGCGCTGGGTCAAGGGCCATGCCGGTGATGTCGGCAATGAACGCGCCGACCGGCTCGCCAGCGACGCAGCGGACGCCATGCGCGGCTCACGTTAGTATCGGCAGCCGCAGTTCAAAAACGGTCGGCCAATATTTTCCGGTGACGAACAACCGGCGCGTTACCGGATCGAACGCGATCCCGTTCAATACCGCGTTGTTATCCAGCACAGCTGCGCCTGCGACTTCACGCGTTATGGCGCTCAAATCGATGAGGTGGGTCACATGGCCGGTGGCAGGGTCAATCACGACGATGGTCGATGTCATCCAGACATTGGCCCAAATGCGGCCATCGACCACTTCGAGTTCGTTCAGCTGGCGCAGCGGGCGACGATTTAGGGTCACAGAAAATCGCCGCCGCTCACGAAAGCTACGCGGATCGAGCACGCGCAACTGGTCGGTGCCATCGGACAGGATCAGACTGTCGCCCAGAGTCGTCAGCCCCCACCCCTCGCCGGGATAGGAAGACCGCCCGCGCGGCCTCAATGTTCGCGCATCCCAGCGATGAGCGATACCATGGAGCCAGGTCAGGCTGATGAGCTCATCGCGCCAGCGTGTCAGGCCTTCGCCGAACTGGTCCGCAGGGATGTTGCGCGCGGCCAGCACGCGCCCACTCACCAGGTCCACCCGCCGGATCTGCGATTCCCCAGGCTGACCGATACTCTCAAATAGCGTCTGGCCGTCAGCGATTAGCCCTTGGGTGAAGGCGGCGGGATCGTGCGGAAAGCGCGCAATCAACTCTGCGCTCACTAATCGGGGAGCAGTGGATGCTGGCGCTGCTTGGGCCAACGCCGCCTGGTTGGGCAGCGCCAGCTGCGGCAAGCCAATGGCACACGCCGCAAACAACGCAGCACATAAGTTGAGGTACGCCCATCGCGACGAGGCGGGCCTCACCGCAGATTTACTGGACAGCGCCGTCCGATTACCCCGTCGAATCACGCACCTCGGCACCGGGACCGTTCTTCAGCACCGATTCAATGGCATTCTTCGCAGAGGCCTTGGACGAATAGCCCTCAGTCCAGAAAATTGGCTCGCTGTTATATTTGAAATAGGCGACATACTCGCCAGCCTTGTTCTGCTTAATCTCAAAATAATGGGCCACGACCGACTCTCCTTTGGCTGTCGAAGACTTGCAGCATAACGCGCCAGACGTCGCGCGCTAGTCACTTCATGCGGTAAACCGCGCGGGCGAATATAGGCTGGCATCGATATCCGCTACCGCGTCTAAAGGCGCGCGATTGAGGAGCACGGCAGCCGCGACCATCGCCGCAGCAGGTGCTGTCTGAATACCGAAACCACCCTGCCCGACACACCAGAAATAGCCGGCCGCGTCGTCAGCAAAGCCATAAACCGGCAGGCGGTCTGCGGCGAAACTGCGCAGCCCTGCCCATTTACGTTCGACCGCGGCGACCCGCCAATCGACGACATGCTCAAACCGATCGATGGCAATGGCGACGTCGAGCTCCTCTGGCGCGACGTCACCCGCTGCAACAGGCGTTTCATCACTGGGGCTCAGCCATACGCGCCCGCCGGGTTCCGGCTTGAAGTAGAAACTAGTGCCAAGCGACGCGATATGCGGCAAATCCTCCGGGCAACCGGGGTCGGTGCGCAATTGCACCAATGTGCGTTGATAGGGCGTGATGCCAACGGGCCGCACGCCAGCTAGTTCTGCGACCGGATCAGCCCAGGCACCCGCTGCGTTGACGACGATGTCAGCGCTGAAATCGCCTGCGCCCGTTTCGACGATCCAACGCGCGCCCTCACGCCGCGCGGAACGCACCGGCGCGCGCACCACCAGCTGTGCCCCTGCCCGCTTCGCTGTTGCTAAGCATGCCGCATGCAACCCGGCGACGTCGATATAGGCACAGGTCGGTTCGCGCACGCCCAGCACCCAGTCAGGACGCAGGCCGGGCACGATCCCGCGCGGATCGACGGATTCCAGCGCCACTCCACTCCCGTCAAATTTGGCGAGGAACGCATCATGCAGCGGACGATCTTCTTCCCGCCCGATTTGCAAGCCACCGAGCGGCTGGAGAAAGCCGCCATCATGCAAGGTTTGATGCGACGCCGTGGTCAATGGCTGGATTGCCGGGCCGCCATAGGTCTCGCTCCAGAACGCCGCTGACCGCCCGGTCGCATGGTAACCGGCAACATCCTCGGCCTCCAGCAGCGTGACTGTCGCGTGCTGAGCGACTTCGGCGGCCAGGCTGGCCCCCGCAATCCCGGCACCGATAATCAGAATGTCGGTCGTCTGCGTCGTCATGTCTGCGGCGCTTTCTCGTTGAGGAAGTTGGTAATGCGCTGCATCGCATCGGTGCGCACGCCATCGGCCTCGCGCAGCAGCTCATGCGCCGCTTCGCGCCCATATTCATGTGCGGTGGCGCTGCGCAACCGGCCGAGGTCGCGGCACGTAGCCTTGGCACTCACGAGTGCATCGGCGCTGGTCGACAAAACCAACAACGAGGTTGTCACTCGTTCCAGCACGCCCGGCGACGCCATATAGATAAAGGATTCATACGCCGCCCGCACCCAACCCCAGCTGGCTGGACCGAGCTGCAATTCGGGCTTTTGCCCGTGCCACCACAGTTCGTCGGCATAGCGATCGGGGTCATGCGTCAACAACAGCTGACGCAGCCGAACCGGACTGCCTGGCTTCTCACTGACTTTCCACGCGGCGGTCTCAGCGCCGCGCAGCCGGCACATCAGCCGCGCAACTTTCAGCCCCAGCCAATCGGGATAGGGCGCGGTGAAACCGAGCATTGGCGCGACCAGCACGGTCGCATCAGGCGCGATCCGTCCATCTGCAAGCGCCCGCACGAGCAAATGCCCGCCCATCGAATGGCCGATAATCACATGCGGCGCTGGCGTGCGCTGCTGCCAATCAACAACGACAAGCGCTAGGTCATCAAGCCAAACGCCAAAATTGTTAGCATGTCCAACATGCGCGTCGGGGGCGAGGCGCCCGGACCCCCCCTGCCCGCGCCAGTCAACGCTGGTTAAATCCCAGCCAGCCTGGTGCCAAGCATCCAGCGGTTCCAGATATTTCTCGAAAAAATCGCCCCGTCCACCAACGAACAGGATACTGCCGCGCGCCTCGATTTCTGCGGCAGCAGAGCGACGAAAACGCCGCAACGCCCAGCCGTCTGCGGCATTAAGTGTGTCGATAACCGCGTCAGCGGGCATGGTGCGCCGAATATCGGCAATCGGTGATGCGCTCTCAATCATCGTGGCTGGTTACGGTTTAGAAAGGCCCTTCGTCTAGACCTGAGTGCATGACGGGGGAAATTCTCTTGCCGCTCTGCGGTATATTGCTGTCGCTGGCGCTGGCCGTGGCCGCTGGAACCGATCTTGCCTGGCGGATCATCCCCAACCGTTTGAACCTCGCCATCGCCGTCTGCGCGCCCGTCGCCTGGTGGGCCCAGGGCATGAGCCTGTGGCCAGACGTTGGGATACAAATCGCGGTCGCCATCGCCGTATTCATCCCGTTCCTGCTGATGTTCAATGTTGGCGCCATGGGCGGCGGCGATGTAAAGATGATTGGCGCGCTGTCGTTATGGATCGCACCGCCGCTGATCCTGCCGTTCCTGATGACTATGGCCCTGTTTGGCGGCGGCATTGCGGCCGTCATGCTGGTGCATAGCCGGCTGCGGACACCGGCGCTGACCACCGGCGACGACGGCGAAACCGCTGCCGCGCCCGAGGTTCCATATGGGGTCGCTATCGCCATCGCCGGCTGGTGGGTCGTTAACCAACAATATCTTAACCATTATCTCGCATAACCAAGTTGTAACCAATCAGGCCCCGATTTCCGGGGGCACGTGGAGGCCTGAGCCGTCATGGATATGAAAAAAGTCTTTCTCATCGTCGGTGCGCTTGTCGTCGCACTTGGAGCCGCATTCGGCGTTAACATGCTGATGCGCGGATCAGGTGCGCCCGAAGCGCGTGCAGCAGCGGCGCCCGTGTCCGAAGGGCCCAAAGTGCTCGTCGCCACCCGCGCATTGCCAGTTGGCACCATCCTGACGGCGGAATCGCTCCGCTTTCAGCCGTGGCCAGAGGGTCTCGTGCGCAACGACGCTTATTATGTCGAAGGCACCGCGGACATGAACGTGCTCGTGGGATCGGTGGTGCGCATTGCGCTCACCGCCGGATCGCCAGTCACGCGCGGTTCGTTGGTAAATCCGGCTGATCGCGGTTTCCTCGCTGCGGCCCTCGGCCCAGGGATGCGCGCGATTACCGTCCCGCTATCCGCGGATCAGGGTGTCGGCGGCTTCGTCTTTCCGGGTGATCGGGTTGACGTGCTTATGACCGCTGAACTGGTCAATGAGGAAGATACGAACATCAAGCTCTTCACGAGCGAGACCATCGTGCGCAACCTCCGCGTTCTCGCCGTCGATCAGAACACCAATCCGGGCAATGGCGAAAATGGCACAGTCACGCCGGTTGTCGTTGCCACCGTTACGCTTGAAGCAACGCCGCAGATCGCCGAACGGATCGCGGTTGCCCGCACCGTCGGCACGATCAGCTTGGCGTTGCGCTCACTCGCTGAAAATGCCGCGGAGCTGGACGAAGCCATTGCTTCGGGCAACGTGAACGTGCCGCGTGATGGTGATGCTCGCGCTGAAGCCATCATGCTGCGCCGCGCTAACGAACGTCCACAACTCGGCGGCAATGGTCGCGCAACAACTGGCGGAGACGTCTCTCGCCATCTGCGCGGCTCGATGCCCAACCGCCTGCCTCTGCCTGTTGTTGTCAACCAGCCTGCCAATCCTGGCGGTGGTGGTGGTAACGCAGCCAATGCTCCGCCCGCCTACACCGGTCCAACCGTGCGCATCTCGCGCGGCGACCAGGTGAGCATCGTTCCGGTCCGGTAAGGAAAAAAACCATGACCAAGACCATTTCCATGCATCGCCGCCTGATGGCTAGTGCAGCGCTCGCCTGCCTCGCCGTAGTCGGCACGGTCGTCACCCCGGTTAGCTCGATGGCCCAACAGGTCCGTCGTGTGAACACCAACACCGACATTCAATTGTCGGTTGGGCGCGGCCACATCGTCAACCTGCCGGTGCCGATGTCGGACGTGTTCGTCGCCAACAATGCGGTGGCCGATGTCCAGGTTCGCTCGTCAACGCAGATCTTCATCTATGGCCGTGCGCCGGGTGAAACCAGCATCTACGCGACCGACGCCAATGGCCGGGTAGTGTTTTCGGTGGTGGCCCGGGTGGGCAACAACATCGAAACCATCGACCAGATGCTGGCGCTCGCCATGCCGGACGCGGAAATTCAGGTGAATACGATGAACGGCTTTGTGCTGCTCACCGGCACCGTCCGTGCACCCGAAGATGCAGCCGAGGCCGACCGTCTGGTCAGTGCCTTTGTCGGCGAAGGCACCCGGGTTATTTCCCGGCTCCAGACCGCAACGCCGCTGCAGGTCAATCTGCAGGTCCGCATCTCCGAAGTGAACCGCTCGGTCATTCAGAATATCGG
>JANOPV010000385.1:0-4047 GCA_031422035.1 Sphingomonas sp.
AGTGGATGCACTGATGGATTAGCAAGTCCACCCGCCTGTGCCACTCCACCATGCTGCGCATGGTCCCCCTCTCCCGTTGGGAGAGGATCTGAACCGCCGTGCGGTTCACACTAGCACCAGATGGTCGCGGTGGACCATGGCGCTGCGGGGCGCGTAGCCGAGGATTTCGGCTTGCGCGTCGCGGGACAGGCCGATCAGTTTCGCCGCATCATCGGCGGGATATTCGGACAGGCCGCGCGCGATCACCCGGCCATCGGAGCCGGCTATGTCGAGCACGTCGCCGCGTTCGAAACGGCCGGTGACGGCGTTCACTCCGGCGGCGAGCAGGCTTGCACCGCCGCTCAGTGCGCGGGCGGCTCCGGCGTCCACCGTCAGCCGCCCGGCTGCGGTCAGCCCGCCCGCCAGCCATGCCTTGCGGGCGGAGGCAGTGCCTTCCGCGACGAACAGCGTGTGCCGGGCGGGCGTCGATAGGGGCCGCTGTATCCGCCCCGACACAATGGCGAGATCGCACCCGGCACTATTGGCGATGCGCGCGGCGGCGATTTTGGAGACCATCCCGCCCGAGCCCATGCCGGAGGCGGAGCCGCTATCAGCCATCGCTTCGATGGTGGCATCAAGCCGCTCAACCCGCGCGATGTGGATCGCGCCCGCGTCCGCCGGATTGCGATCATAGAGGCCGTCAACGTCGGAGAGCAGGATCACCGCGCCTGCCCCCGCCGCTTGCGCGACCCGCGCGGCGAGCCGGTCATTGTCACCAAAACGGATTTCCTCAGTGGCGACGCTGTCATTTTCGTTGAGGATCGGCACCACACCAAGGCTCAGCAACCGGTCGAGCGTGGCGGCGGCATTCAGATAGCGCCGCCGATCCTCCAAATCACCCAGCGTCACCAGCATCTGCGCCGCCGTCAGCCCCTGCGCCGCCAACACCTCTGCCCAGATTTGGCTGAGCGCAATTTGGCCGACGGCAGCGGCTGCCTGGGCATCTTCAAGGCTCGCCCGCCCGCCTTTTGGCAAGGCCAGCCGCCGCGCGCCGAGCGCAATCGCGCCAGAGGACACGACGGCCACCTGTTGGCCGGCCCTAGTGCGATCCGCGATGTCAGCCGCAACGCCAGCTAACCAATCCCGCCGCACCGCGCCATCAGGGTCGACCAGCAGCGCTGAACCAATCTTGACGATCAGCCGAGGGGTGGAGAGTGGCGGGAATAGCATCGGATGCCGATAGCGCGATTGTCGCAGGATGTCAGTCCATCACGCACATAGCCCGACCAATTTAAGGCGTGCCGTCCAGCCAGCCAGCGGCACGCAGCTGGGCAACTGCCGCGCGGGAGACGGGCGCGGAGACGCCATTATTAAGGTCTATCCGCATCGCGCGCGGCGGGCCCACTGCGCGCACAACTGCATGCCGGGCAATCCACCAGGAGCGATGGGTCCGGATTCCATCGACATGGCCCATTGCGGCAATAGCTTGCGTCATTGGCATCAGGATGAGCTCAGAGCTGGATCCACGGTGAATCCGCACATAATGATCCTCCATCTGCAGCGCGATGACGTCGCCGCTAAAATCTGGAGCGCTTGCGGCTTGCAGGCGGGGCAAAACGGCTGGCGGTGGGGTGGGCGCAGCGTGCGAGGCCGCCGGTGCCGATGGTATCAGCGTCCACGCCGCGACGATGATCGAGGCGACGAGCAGCACCTGTCCATACCAGGTCAGCCAGCCGGGGCCGACATGTTCGACCACCGGCCAGATGGCGATGGCGGAGGCCCGGGTCAGCACCGTTTGGATGATGCTCACTATCGGCACCATGACGATGAGCGAGCATGTGCGTGCGACCGAACCGCGTGCAGTGCGGCTGTTGATTATGACGAGCGCGCCGCCGAACAGGATCAAGCCGACCCAGCTGGCTCCGACCCAATAGACGATGCGCGCCAACAGCCCGTCGTTCAGATAGCTGCCAAATGGCCCCATCAGTCCCAACACCACCCCGGCTATGGTGGTCAGGATCAGTGCCTGTGCCAGTTGATTGATGGTGGCGGTGGTCAGGTTCGGCATCGGCTTGCTCTGGCGCAGGTCGCGCTGGGCGGCCCGCTCGCCCGCTCGCACAACCATTCGCCCGTTGGCGAAACACCGCTTGTGTAGATGCTGAGGATCGGGTGGCAGGTCGGCATTGTGGAAAAACCAGCGGAGAATGATGATGTGGTATCGGATTTTGCAGGCGGCGTTACTAGCCCTAACATCGTGTCTGCCATTTTCTGCGCAGGCGCAAAATATCGTCGCTGGCTATGAGCGCACACGGCTGGCCGATGGTGCCGAGGTTGGCATCTGGTATCCGGCGCGCGGCGTGCCGACGCGGCAAAGCGCTGGCCTATACGAACTCATGGTCGTTCGTGATGCACCGCCGCTTGGAACACGCTTGCCGCTCATCGTGATGTCGCATGGCAGTGGCGGTCAATATCTGGGCCATCATGATACCGCAGAGGCGCTGGCGCGGGCGGGGTTCGTTGTCGCCGCGTTGACGCATGTGGGCGACAATTATCGGGATCAGAGCCGGGCAACGGACATGCCCGCGCGGGCTGCTGCGCTGAGTGCGCTGGTCAGCTACATGCTTGATGACTGGCGATCGCGGCAGAGCATCGACCGCACGCGGATCGGCGCTTTTGGCTTTTCAGCGGGCGCTTTCACCGTCCTTGCCGCCGCCGGTGCAGTGCCGGACCTGTCGCTGATTGCCGGGCATTGTGCGGCGCATCCCGAGGCGTTTGAATGCCGGTTGGTCCGAGCCAACCCTGGCTCAGCGGTGGCGTGGCAGCCACGCCGCGATCCGCGCATCCGCGCTATTGTCGTCGCTGCACCCGCGCTTGGGTATACGTTCACCGCTGCTGGCTCGCGCGATGTGACTATCCCGGTGCAGCTGTGGCGCGCGGCTGAGGACGATATATTGCGCGCGCCATTTTATGCGGAAGCCGTGCGGGCAGCCTTGCCAAGGCGCGCCGAGTTTCACGATGTGCCCGGCGCGCGCCATTTCGATTTTCTCGCGCCCTGTGCCACCGCTGCGCCGCCGCTGCCGATCTGTGCGCCCACGCCAGGCTTTGACCGCGCTGCGTTTCATCAGCAGTTCAACCGCCAGGTGACGCGCTTTTTTCGCCGACATCTGCGCCGGTAAGGGCGCACGGCATCATCACACCGGCGACCACTCGATCACATCCTCGCCTTGGTCATCGGCGCTCACGGTGCCGCGGCCTGGGCCGATGGCTTCGAGGAGTTTGTCGAGGGCCCAGTCGACGCCGACGCCGCTGGCGCCGCTGATTGGGATCACCGGTTGGCCGCATTCATCCTCCAGCTCGGCGGACAGCGCGGCGATGAGTTCGTCGTCAAGCCTGTCGATCTTGTTGAGGGCGACGATTACCGGCTTGTCGGTCAGTCCGGCGCCGTAATTTTCCAGCTCATCGCGGACGATGCGGTAGCTGGTGGCGACATCCTTGTCCTCGGCGTCGACAAGGTGGAGGAGGACGCGGCAGCGTTCGATATGGCCCAGAAACCGGTCGCCAATGCCCGCGCCATCCGCTGCGCCCTCGATCAAGCCGGGAATGTCGGCGACGACAAACTCATTGCCCTTATGCCGCACGACGCCCAGCTGTGGCCGGGTGGTGGTAAAGGCATAGGCACCGACCTTGGCCTGAGCGTTCGTCACCTGGTTGATGAAGGTTGATTTGCCCGCATTGGGCAGGCCGACGAGCCCGGCGTCGGCGAGCAGTTTCAGCCGCAGCCACACATACATCTCGTCACCCGGCCAGCCGACGCCATGTTGGCGCGGGGCGCGGTTGGTGCTGGTCTTGTAACTGGCATTGCCGCGCCCGCCATCGCCGCCGCGCAGCAACGTGACGCGCTGACCAACCTCGGTGAGGTCGAGGAGGAGGCTGCGATCTTCGTCATCGGCCAGCACTTGGGTGCCGAGTGGGACTTTGATAATCTTGTCCTCACCGCCGCCGCCAGTGCAGCCTGCGCCCGATCCGCCATGGCCGCGTTCGGCCCGGAAATGCTGGGTGTAGCGAAAA
>JANOPV010000386.1:0-6456 GCA_031422035.1 Sphingomonas sp.
ACGAGCGGCTCGCCGGTCTTGCCCTCAAATTTGCGACGCTGAATCGCGGGCACGGTCAGCCGCTTCATTGGCGCCGGCGTCGGATTGGCACGGCTGGTCGAGGTGTCGATGGTGAAGGTTGTAGACATGATAAGCGGCATAGCGTGACCGGTGGCAAAGCCCAAGCTCAGCGCCAAATTCGGGCGAACTTCACAGTGAATTGCAAAACAAACTTGACTCAATGTCAATTATTTTTCACACACTGTCGTATAAACACAACATGGAGTAGCCGCATGTCCTTCCGCGAAAAAATCCACTGGGCCGCGTTTGTCGGTATCGCCGTCGCCTTTGGGTGGTACTTCCTTGCCTATCCATGGAGCATTGTCGGCACCCGCGCTGGGTTGGCGGCAGCGGGCGGGATGCTCGTTCCCGTAATGTTTATCGTCGTCGCTGTGATGAGCGTCGTCGCGGGCTATCTCGCCATCCGCTACCCGAAAGAAGCTAACCTTAAAGAGGATGAGCGCGAACGTTCTATTCATCTGCGTGGCACGCATGCCGCCTATTATCCCCTCGTGATCGGCAGCTATTGCGTGATGGGCGCGGTCTTTAACCAAATCGAGGGAGCGGCACTTGTCAACTTGATCCTCGCAGTTGTTATCTCGGCGGAACTGGTGCGCGTCGGCCGCCAGTTATGGCTCTACAAGAGCGAGTCCTGAGCCATGCCATTGCCCTTTACCAACCACGTCAAGATGCTGCGCTTCCTGTCCGGCGAGATGACCCAAGGCGACCTGGGCGACCTGGTCGACGTGACGCGGCAAACAATCGCCGCCATTGAGCAAGGTAAATATTCCCCCAGCCTCGAGGTCGCGTTCCGCATTGCTGCGGTTTTCGGCAAACCGCTGGAGGATGTCTTTATCTGGCGGCACGACGCGCCCTGACCAGCTATCGCATTAAGCCAGCTGCAACCGCCGGATTGTCAGTGAACAGCCCGTCGACGCCCTCGACCAGAAACGCCCGCATCTCTGCCACGAGATCACCCGGGGTGCGCGGGTCAATGCCCGAACGGAAATTGGCGGGCAGGAAGTAGTTTTCGCGGCGGAATGTCCAGGGGTGCACCTGAAGGCGCGCCGCGTGCGCCCGCGCCACCAGGCCAGTAGATGCGCCCAGGCTGCCGTCGGTGTTGCGAGCAATGACCATGTCCTTGGCCGGACCGATGCCGTTGGCGTAACGCGCCACTGCGGCGAGCCCGGCAGTCGTCATCATGTCGGCGTAGCTCAGGGCAGGGCGATCCGCCGGGCCGCCACTATCACTAACCAGTTGGATCAGACGCACTCCGGTGAGGGCGTTCAGCCGCTCAAGATTGCCGACCTCAAAGCTCTGAATGAACACCGGATCATCGGCGCTATCATAGCCATAGCGGGTGAGTAGCGCGATCAGCGGCGTATCATGGGACAGGCCGATGGACGCGAAGTAGCTTGGATGCTTGGTTTCGGGATAGACGCCGATGCGCCGCCCGGTGCGCGTGCTTTCAGACCGCGCCAGATCAAGGATTTCCTCAAATGTCGGGATCAGAAACTGGCCGTCAAATGCGGTGTTTGCGGGGCGCAGTTGGGGCAAGCGCTCCCGAGCACGCAAAGTGCGCAATTCCGCCAAAGTGAAATCCTCGGTGAAATAACCCGACATTGTTTCACCGTCGATCACCCGGGTGGTGCGGCGGCTGGCGAATTCGGAATGGTCGGCGACATCGGTGGTGCCCGAAATCTCATTCTCATGCCGGGCAACCAACACGCCATCGCGCGTAAGCACCAGATCGGGCTCGATAAAATCCGCACCTTGGGCAATGGCGAGTTGGTAACTCGCCAGCGTGTGCTCGGGCCGCTCACCAGACGCGCCGCGGTGCGCGATGATGATTGGCAGGGTGCGCGATGCGTCAACCACCGCAGGGCGCTCCACTGGCGCACAGCTCGCGAACAACAGGCCGGCGATCAGCCAAAACGCCCTGCCCATAATTCCTCCTTGAACCCGACCAGCAGATCGCCCGCCCCGGTCACCACCGGCCGTTTGATAAGGCTGGGCGATGACAGCATGAGGACAATCGCCTTGGCCTGATCGATGTCCGCCTTGTCGGCCGAATCAAGCTTACGAAACGTTGTCCCCGCCCGGTTGAACAGCACCTCCCAGCCGACCTCCCCGGCCCAACCGGACAGGGTCTCTGCATCAATCCCGGCTCTCTTATAATCGTGAAACTGATGATCAATTCCGCGCACAGACAGCCAGGCCCGCGCCCGCTTCACGGTGTCGCAATTAGGGATGCCGTAAAGGGTGAGCATCGATGATCATCCATAAATCGCGATCTATAGCGCCCGCAGCCTTAGTCGGCCTGCCCGACTTATGCCAGCGCGCCGCCGTCTGTCTGGACGTCCGCCGAGGAGCAGGTTAACTCCCCCACCGGAGCGTCATGAACACAGCATCATCCAACACCACTGCCATCGGGTTCGTCGCCTTCATCGTCTTTCTCGACATGGCAGGCGTCGGCATGATCGTGCCCGTACTGCCGGGCCTGGTCGCAGAGCTTGGCCAGACTGACAATAGCGGGGCGGCGGTGACCGGCGGCACCATCCTGTTCGCCTATGCTTTGATGCAATTCCTGTGTGCGCCGATCATTGGCGGTCTATCTGATCGGTTCGGACGCAGGCCGGTGCTGTTGCTGACGCTCGCCGCAATGGGCATCGATTATGCCCTCATGGCATGGGCGCCGACGCTGGTCTGGCTGTTCGTCGGGCGGTTGATTTCAGGGGCGATGGGCGCAACCTGGGCGGCGGCAAACAGCTGTATCGCTGATATATTTCCGCCCGAGGAGCGCGGCGCGAAATTCGGCTTGCTGGGCGGTGCCGGGGCATCCGGGTTTGTGCTGGGCCCGGCCATGGGCGGTGTCTTGGGCGAATATGGCTTGCGCTTACCGTTCATTGCCGCCGCCATCCTCGCGCTGACCGGGGCCATGTTCGGCTGGTTTCTGTTCCGCGAGACATTGCCAGTCGAAAAACGCCGTGCCTTCACGCTCGCGCGCGCCAACCCGCTGGGCACCCTGTTGCAGATGGCGAAAATCCCCATCGTGATTAAATTGTTGTTGGTGCTGTTCATCCTGCAATTGGCCGCGCAGTCGACGCTGACGACCTGGGCCTATTATCTGATCGAAAAGTTCAACTGGTCGTCGCTGCACATTGGCCTGTCGGTGGCGATGTACGGGGCCATGCTGGCGATGATTCAGGGCGGCCTATCCGGTCGGGCGATCAGCCAGTTCGGCGAGCGCAACACCGCGCTCTATGGTCTGCTGTTCGTTGTCCCCTCCTATCTGCTCCTTGCCTTCGCGAGTTCAGGAGCGATGATCTACGCCGGGATCATTGTCGGATCCTTTTCAGGCCTCGCCTTTCCCGCCATCCAATCGTTGATGAGCCATAAGGTTGACCCCGATGCGCAGGGCGAGCTGCAAGGCGCCGTGGCCAGCACCATCAGCCTTACCACCATCATCGGCCCACTCATAATGAGCCGCATTTTTGCTCATTTCACGGATGATCGCGGACTATCCCTGCCCGGAGCGCCGTTCGTGGTCGCCGCGATACTGGGCGTAGCTGCAGTCCTATTCTATGCACGCATCACGCGTCGGCTGGCCACCTAGAGCTTGGAGCGTAGTTCCGCGTACACCTAATGCGCATGCCAAAAGCGCAGGTCGTCATCGCCTAACTCGATACGGCCTATGGCCCCCACCGGCTCCACCGCTCCATCAGTGAGGAACGCGACCAGCGCCGCATCGCCACCATCGACATGCGCGCACGTCCGGTCGCCCGCTGGGGTCCGCGCGACCACCACGCCGCCACGTGGCGCGCCGTCGCGATCATAAAATAAGGTGTAGGTTTCGATGGTTGCCGGGCCCGCATAATCCTCATCAAGCGGCGGCACGGGGTCGCGGGCGGCATCCGCTTGACCCTGTACATCGAAATCATGCGGGAAATGGGCGTGGGGCAGAGGCGCGCCGCCGAGCAGAATGGCGTGATTGTCGGTGGCGAACCCGCCATTGGCGTAGACCAGCCCGCGTTCGCCGGTGCCGCGCAGCCGCATGGCCATGGCGGCGATTACATGGCTCATATAATTGGCGAACGGTCCACCGGCGAAGGTCATCCCGCCGGTGACGGTGGTCGCGCGATCTGTTGGCCAATCGAGCAGGCGGCGCGCCATTTTGGGGATGCAGGGAAAGCAGCTGTAGAGTTCGAGATGGTCGAGTTCAGCGGCGCTGGTGAGCTGGTTGCGCGCCAGTACCTCAGCCAGCACGGTGGCCATGCTGGCGGAACGATCATAGCGGGCGCGCGGCAATATCGTCCACGCCTCCCGCGCCGCCGCGCCCATGCCGATATGGACCATGCGGGCATCGGGGATGCCGCGCCGCCGCGCCTCCGCGACGCTGGCGACGAGGAACGCTGCGCCTTGATTGACGGCGCCGTTAGTGACCATCAGCTTGCGATAGGGAAAGGCGATCTGGCGGTTGGCGGGCGTGTCAGCGAGGATGTCTGCCGGACTGTGCGGTTCGCGGATCCACGCGGCGGGGTTGGTGGCGGCGACCTCGCTCATCGCCGCCCACAACGCCGCCGTTTCCGCCTGCCCCTCAGCCAGCGTCTGACCCCAGGCAGCGCGGGTGGCGTTTTCATAGAGTGGGTAGATGTCGGTCGGCGCGACAAGGCCGAAGGCTTCGGCATAGCCCAGCGCGCGCTGTTTCGAGATGGCTTGCACGGGCGAGTCCACCGCCGCCGCACGGGTGCGCGCCGTCGCAGTGCGCAGCGCCTCCCCACCGGTGACCAGCGCGAGGCGGCATTCGCCCGCGCCAATCCGGTTGGCGGCTTCGTTGAGCATCCGCACCGGCGTGTCGCCAAAGGGTAGGCGCGATACCTCGCTATGCGCGGGCGTCGCACCGAGGGCCGCGGCCACTGGGCCGTCAAGCGCAGCGTCATATCGGCAACTAATCTGCGCGACGACGCCGAGGCTGTCGATGTCGGTCAGGTCAGCAAGGCCAGCATCCGCCGCCGCCGCGCGCGCCGCGGCGATCATCAACGCCAGCGAGTCGAGGCCATCGGCGGGGTCAGTCCGCCGGTCGTTGATCTGGCCAACGCCGATGATGACGGGGGTGTGTTCCGGGTCAGTCACTCGGCCACTCAGCTGTATCATGATCGGGATGTTGGTGATTACTCGCGCGGATGGCCGCGACCGCGCCCGCCATGGTCGTTTCGGTCGGGCCATCGTCGGGGAGGGAGGGGAGCGCGGCGAACCATGGCATCCGGCCCTCCACCCCGAACTGCATCTTGGGCGGCAGCGCGGCGGGGTCATCGAGCGAGCCGGTAGTGATGTTGATATGCTGGCTGGTGCGATACTCATAGGTCAGCGGCGTCCCGCAATTGCGGCAAAAACCCCGCGTCACTGGGTCGGAACTGGCAAAGGTCGCGGGGGCACCGCGTGTCCAGCTGAACCCCGCACGCGGCACGCCGACCAATGCGGCAAAGACATTGCCCGACGCCTTTTGACACATCCGGCAATGGCAGATGTGCGACGTATCAAGCACCGCCGCACAGCGATAGCGCACCGCGCCGCACTGGCACCCGCCAGTAAATGGCCCGGTGATGCGCTGGACTTCCATTGATGCGCTCTCCACCCTTCCGACTTTAGCCACACCGTCATGCCAGCGAAGGCTGGCATCTATCTCGCCTATCGTTATCAACCGCAAGGCGAGATGGACCCCAGCCTTCGCTGGGGCGACGGAGGTTAGAACCATGCATAAAATTGCTATTGCTCAATGACCACTCTCCTCATCCTCACCACTGGCGGCACCATCGACAAGCATTATTTCGATGCCCTGTCCGAATATCAGATTGTCGAGAGCGGGATACCGGCCCTGCTCAAAGAAGCGCGGGTCGCGTTGCCGCACCGGATCGAGGAAGTGTGCCGCAAGGACAGCCTGGAACTGACCGACGCCGACCGCGCGGAAATCGCGCGGCGAGTGGCGGACGCCCCGGAAACCCGGATCGTTATTACGCATGGCACCGACACGATGACGGAGACGGCGCGGGCGCTGGCGGATGTGGCGGTGGCGGGCGGCAAGACGGTGGTGCTGACCGGAGCGCTAAGCCCCGCGCGCTTTGCAGAAACCGATGCAGCCTTCAATCTGGGGATGGCCGTCGCGGCGGCGCAGGTGGCGGTGTCAGGGGTGTATATCGCGATGAGCGGGCAGGTGTTCGATGGGTTGAAGGTGCGCAAAGACCGGGCGGCGGGGCGGTTTGTGGGGGTGGATGGCTAAATGCAGGGCACTGGATAGCGGCGGATGTTGGCGTCGGCCGTCATGATGGTGAAATCACCCAGCAGCGCATGGGCCACAAGCATTCGGTCAACCACCCCCACAAACCGCCCCGCCGCCCGGTCTTTGCGCACCTTCAACCC
>JANOPV010000387.1:0-4589 GCA_031422035.1 Sphingomonas sp.
GTCCTGCTCTCCGCCGCGGTGCCGTCGCGGCTGCTCACCTGTTTTCCGGAGGGCACGCCGGTCACGCGGGTGCCGTTGGCCGAGGCGATTGCCCGGGTGCGCAGCGCTGCAGCGGAGCAAGATCGCTTTCGCCCGGCTGGATTTTCGGCCATGCCCACCGCCAATGACGCGCAGATCACCCAGTGAGTCGCGCGCAATTGGCCAGGGATTAGGGGGCGGCATGAAGCGCATAACGCTGTTGCGACATGCAAAATCGGGCTGGGATGATCCCGTAGCACGCGATTTTGATCGCGGCCTGAATGAGCGCGGTGAACGCGCCGCCGACGTGATCGGCTATGCCGCTGCGGGCGAAAATCTCGGCATCGACACCATCATCTCGTCACCCGCCGTGCGCTGCACCCAAACCCTGGACCGGTTCCAGCCCGCTGCCGGGCTCGCCGACATGGAGCCGCATTGGGATCGGCGCGTCTATCTCGCCTCCTCCGCGACGCTGCTCGATCTCTTGCGAGAAACCGGCGACAGCTGCGACCATATCCTGATGTGCGGTCATAATCCGGGGATGGAGGATCTGGTGCTGGAACTGGTGCCGGACACCAATAATGCCCCGCTGCGCGATGCGGTGGAGGAAAAATTCCCGACCGCGGCGCTCGCCACCATCGATTGCGCGGTGGCGCATTGGCGCGATCTCAAACCCGGCTGCGGCGTTCTCGCTCGCTTCATCCGCCCCCGCGACCTCGACCCCGATCTAGGGCCGGAGGATTAACTGCGGGCAGCGCGCGGGGGTTTAACGCAGCGCCCGGGCCAGCCTGTCGCGCAGCGCGCGCAAGGCCGGGACCATATCGCCCGGCACCGTCACAGTATCAGACACCGCCGTCCCGGCAGCACCCACTGCCCCGCCGCGCCGCAACGCCCGCGCTGCACCATCCAGCGTAAAGCCTTCGGTGTCGATCAACCGCTGCACATCGCGGATCATCGCGACATCTTCGGGCCGGTAATAGCGGCGACCACCGGCGCGTTTGACTGGCTGCAATTGCGGCAACCGCGCTTCCCAATAGCGCAGGACATGCTGGGCAATGCCGGTTGCCGCCTCAACCTGCCCGATGCTGAGCAGCGCATGAGGAGATGGCGCCGGTGCCATCAGCCGCAGGTCCGCCGCGCGCTAACCGTCATTTCCGGGGGGCGACGCGGGCGCGCAGCGACTGGCTGGCGCGAAAACTGATCACCCGGCGCGGGGTAATCGGCACCTCAACCCCGGTCTTGGGATTGCGCCCAATCCGTTCGCGTTTATCGCGCAGGATGAAGGTGCCAAAGCCCGAAAGCTTCACATTTTCGCCCTCGGCCAGCGCATCGCCGATCTTGGCCAGTACCGATTCGACCATCCGGCCCGAATCAGCCTTGGACAGGCCCACTCCGACATGAACGGCGTCGACCAGTTCGGCGCGTGTTAGCGTTGTCGTCATGGTGGCCCCAACTCCTTCAAACAATGCTGCAAAATCTATCCGGGGGATGGTATCACTGCAAGCTCGCATTTCAAAGCGTTCGCAACCGGCGCAGCCGCCCCAACCGCTCGCTCCGCCCGCTACATCCTGACGATGCTGGCCCCCCAGGTGAACCCGCCGCCCATCGCCTCCAGCACGACGACGTCGCCCGCCTTAATCCGGCCATCGCGCACCGCCACGTCCAGCGCCAGCGGCACCGACGCTGCCGACGTATTGGCATGGCGATCCACTGTCAGCACGACCTTGGCCGGATCCAGCCCCAGTTTCCGTCCCGTCGCATCGATGATCCGGGCATTGGCCTGATGCGGGACCAGCCAGTCAATATCATCGGCGGTAATCGCCGCGTCCGCCAGCACTTCGCCCAGCACGCTCGATAAATTGGTCACCGCGTGGCGGAACACCTCGCGCCCGTGCATCCGTATATGCCCCACCGTCTGCGTCGTCGACGGCCCGCCATCAACATAGAGCAGCCCGCCATGGCGCCCGTCAGCATGGAGCCGGGTCGCCAGCACGCCGCGTTCTCCCGCCGCGTCATCAATGGACAGCACCACTGCTCCCGCCCCGTCGCCGAACAATACGCAAGTGGCCCGGTCTTCCCAGTCGAGGATGCGGCTGAATGTCTCCGCGCCGATCACCAGCGCATGGCGAGCCGCACCGGTGCGCAACAGCGAATCCGCCACCGCAAAGGCATAGAGGAACCCCGAACACACCGCCCCGACATCGAACGCTATACAATCATCGATCCCCAGCAGCGCTTGCACCTTGGTGGCGCTGGCCGGGAAAGTGTTATCGGGCGTTGCGGTGGCGAGAATGATCAGGCCGATGTCGGCAGGGTCCAGCCCCGCTGCCCCCAGCGCCGCGCGCGCGGCATCTGCGCCTAAGGTCGCCGTTGTTTCGCCCTCACCCGCAATATAGCGCTGCCGGATCCCGGTGCGCTCAACAATCCAGTCGTCGCTGGTCTCCAGCGCAGCGGGCAGGTCCGCATTGGGCACACAGCGCTTGGGCAGCGCGCTACCCGTGCCGCTGATCACCGAACGCCGGGTCATGAGCGCCGCGTCATGGGGCGTCTGCGGTGCTGCTCACGCCATCGCCTGATACGGTGGGACCGGCGGTTGGCGCGCGGACATTGCCCAGATCGGCCTGCACTTGGCCGACAATGTCCTTTTCGACCAGCTCGGCACAGACATGCACCGCGTTGGCCACGCCCTTGTCATTGGCGCTGCCATGGCTTTTCAGGATGACGCCGTTCAGGCCCAGGAACACCGCGCCATTATGATTATTGGGGTCGAGGTGATGGCGCAGCAATTCGGTCGCCGGCCGCGAGATCAGAAAGCCGACCTTCGAGCGGATCGAGCTGGTGAAGGCCCGGCGGAGCAAGTCGGTCACAAACCGCGCCGTGCCCTCAATCGTCTTCAGCGCGATATTGCCCGAAAATCCGTCATGGACGATCACGTCGACATCGCCGCGCGACAATTTATCGCCCTCAATAAACCCCCGGAAATCGAGCGGCAGGTCAGGCGCGGCGCGCAGCATTGCCGCCGCCGCGCGAATTTCCTCGGTGCCCTTTTGATCCTCGGTGCCGATGTTCAACAGCGCAACGCGCGGCCGTTCCAGCCCCATGGCGGTGCGCGCATAGGCCGCGCCCATGATCGCGAACTGCACCAGATTGCGGGTATCCACCTCGGTATTCGCACCCAGATCGAGCATCACGACATCATTGTCGCCCAGCGTCGGCAACAGCGCCGCCAGCGCCGGCCGGTCAATCCCCGGCATCGTCCGCAGCGCCAGCTTGGCCATCGCCATCAACATCCCCGTGTTGCCAGAGGACAGCGCCCCGCCCGCATCGCCGCGCTTCACCGCGTCAATCGCCAAGCCCATCGACGTCAGCCGCCCGGCCCGCAGTGCCTCGCGGGTCGGCGTTACCTCGCCCGACATCTCAGTGTCGCAATGCAGAATTTCGCTGTGGGAGCGCAGCGACGCATGCGGTTCCAGCCGCAGCTTGATCCGCGCTTCATCGCCAACAAACAGAAATCGCAGATGGGGATGCCGTTCAGCGGCCAGCGCCGCCCCGGCGGTCATGACCCGCACGCCGCCGTCGCCGCTCATCGCATCTATCGCGATTCGCGGCGTCATCCCCAACGGCCTATCCTTTCAAACTGTCTGCGCGAACCGATCAGTCGTGACGCGCAATAACTTCGCGGCCATTATAGTGGCCGCACGCCGCACACATGTGGTGCGGACGCTTCAATTCGCCGCAATTCGAGCATTCCTGATACGCATCCGGCGCAATCGAATCATGGCTGCGGCGCATGCCGCGCTTCGATGGGGATGTTTTGCGTTTAGGAACGGCCATTGGTCTACCTGTCTCTTCTCATCAGTCGCGCCATCACGACGCTGTAACTCTGGGTCGGCGGCCCATAACGATCAACAGCCCCTACTGCAATGGCTGACCCGCCCGCTGCAAGTGCAAGCGACGCGGATCAAACAGGCGTTGGGGAGAATCTCAGCCGATTGATCGCGCGCCTACACAATAAGCACGCAAGCGGCAAGCACGACCGCGTCAACCCGCCGCCGCTTGCGTCATCGCCCGGGGTGCGACACAGAGCGGCACGATCATCATCTCAGGGGGGACCATCATGCTATCCATCAGTCTGGCCTTTGCCGCCGGCGCCGCGATCATCAACATCTGGCTGGCGCTACGCTGCGGCAAGGTGCGCACCGACGAAAAAATCCTGCATGGCGATGGCGGCAGCGCGCTGCTCGGCCGCCGGATGCGCGCGCACAGCAATTTCATCGAATTCACCCCCATCGTCCTAATCTTGTTCGTGCTCGTTGAAATGCACTTTGGTTCGTCAATCTGGCTATGGGGGGTTGCCGCAGCCTATCTTGTCGGCCGCCTCGCGCACGGTATCGGCATGGATGCGGACACAGCGGGCGCACCGCGCGCCGCCGGGGTCATCATCTCGATGTTGGTGACACTAGGGCTGGCCGGGGCCGCCATTTACGCAGTCTATGACATGGCAGCGGCAAGCACCACCCAGCCCGAGGCGGGCACCAGGGCCTAAATCCTCTCCCTACAGGGGAGAGGAT
>JANOPV010000388.1:0-4510 GCA_031422035.1 Sphingomonas sp.
CACCGATGCGCGCGCCTGGTTCGTTGGCAATGAGAAATTGAGCGCCGACACTGCGTTTCGTAACAGCTCGCTTCAGGGCGCCTATTTCATAATGGCCGCCCGCGCGCTCGGCCTCGACACCGGGCCGATGTCGGGGTTCAATCCGGCGGCGGTGGAGGCGGCTTTTTTCGCCGACCAGCCGACGGTCAAGGCGAACTTCATCTCGACGCTGGGCTATGGCGATCCGGCGACGATTTTTGATCGTAGTCCGCGCCCGGACTTTGCGCGTTTCAACCGCATCGCCTGATGACGGACTAGGGCCGTGCGCACGCTTGTTATCGAAACCGCAACACCGGTGCTGTCGGTGGCATTGTTCGATGGCCCGGCGCTGATCGGCCACTACCATGCGCTGATCGGGCGGGGCCATGCTGAGGCGTTGCTGCCCGCGATCGCGGCTTTGCCAGATGGCGGGCGGGCGGCGCGGATATTGGTGTCGTGCGGGCCGGGCAGTTTCACGGGGCTTCGCGTCGGCATCGCCGCGGCAAAGGCGCTTAGCTTTGCGTGGAACGCGCAGCTGTCAGGCTATCCGACATTGGCGCTGGTCGCGCTGAGCGCAGCTGAGCGCGGTGGCGCGGTGGCGATCCCCGGTGGGCATGGCGAATGGTTTGTCGCCGAGCCGGGACTGCCTGCGATCTCGCTCTCCCCGACTGAGGCGTCGGCCCGCGTGACCAGCTTCAATGTTGTCGGAGACGCAGCTGCGGCGCTCGTTGCGGCGCGCGGCTTTGGTGCCGCACACCCGGCGATGGCCGATGCCCGCCTCGCTTTAGCGTTGCCAGCTGACGCGCTGCTAACCGATGTAACCCCGCTTTACGGTCGGGCACCCGATGCCAAGATGACGGCACACGCAGCATGAGCAGCATCGCGCTCCCGCGCATCGGCCACGTCGCCCTTGATGACCTGAGCGAGGTGGCAGGGGTAATGGAGCGCGGTTTCGATCCGCTTTATGGCGAAGCGTGGAACCCCGCGCAGTGCCTCGCGGTGCTGGCCATGCCCGGCTATGCGTTGCGCGTTGCCCGGGGAGATCGCGGGATTGTCGGCTTTGCGATTGTTCGCTGGGTCGCTGATGAAAGCGAATTATTGCTGATCGCGGTCGACCCCGCCGCGCGGCGCATGGGTGTAGGCTCGGCGTTACTCGCCGATTGGATCGCATTGGTTGTCGACAAAGGCGTCTGCCGGTTCTTCCTTGAGATGCGGACAGATAATCCGGCGCTTTCACTCTATATCCGGCACGGCTTTACAGAATGTGGCATCCGTCCTGCTTATTATCGCGGGCCTGATGGTACCGCGCGTGACGCCGTGACCATGCAACTGGTCCATACCGACTAATAACGCACTCTGATTGTGACTTGCATCACTGTCAGTAGGCGATTAGTGCGGCAGTCGGTTGCAGATGATAATGGTCCGCTCAGGATCGCACGCACTCTTCATCCCTATAAAAAATCAGGAATTGAGCCATGTCCGAGACTAATGACACGCAGGAATTTCTTGCAACACTTACCGCCGACATCGTTTCGGCGCATGTCAGCAACAACAGCGTCGCACCGAGCGAGCTGCCCGGGTTGATTACTAATGTCTTCAATTCGTTGGCAGGCCTTGGTGGCGCGCCAGCAGCCCCTGCTGAAAAGCCGGTGCCAGCGGTGTCGATCCGTTCGTCGATCAAGCAGGACCATATTGTCTGCCTTGAGGACGGCAAAAAGCTGAAGATGCTGAAGCGTCATTTGATGACGCATTACGGCATGACCCCGGATGACTATCGCGCCAAATGGGGCCTGCCGAACGACTATCCGATGGTTGCACCCGATTATGCCGAAACCCGGCGTAAACTTGCTCTGGCCATTGGCCTTGGCAAAAAGGGTCGCGGCGGTGGCCGTAAGGCTGCGCCTAAGCCTGTGGCCCGCGGCAAGCGCTAAGCGATTCCCGATCTGGGTTGATGACGGGGTCGGTGCCATGCATCGGCCCCGTTGCCATGCTTGCCGCCCCGGCGATGTCCTCCTATATCGTCTCCAAGTCTTTTTGAATGACTGACAAGGACACTGACGACGACCATGACGCAGAAAATTGATCTCGAAGCGCTCTGTGCAGAAAAGGGCCTGCGCATTACCGAGCAGCGCCGGGTCATCGCTCGCGTCATCAGCGATTCCGACGACCATCCTGATGTCGAGACGCTGCACAGCCGCGCCGCAGCAGTCGACAGCGGTATTTCGATCGCCACCGTTTATCGCACCGTCCGCCTGTTTGAAGAAGCGGGTATCCTCGACCGCCATGATTTCGGTGACGGTCGGTCGCGTTATGAAGCGGCGCCTGAGGCGCATCACGACCATTTGATCGACGTCGAAACTGGAAAGGTGATCGAATTTGTCGATCCCGAGCTTGAGGCGTTACAGCGCGAAATTGCCGAACGGCTTGGCTATCGCCTGGTTGACCACCGCATGGAACTTTATGGCGTCTCTCTCCAGCGCAAGACCTGATCGGGTCCACCCGCGCGCCTGGGCGCGGGTCGTCGGCATCGCGCTTTGGCTGCTGACGTGCCTGCCGCTGCTCGGGCTTTGGCGGCTGTTAAATGTCCCTTCGCCATGGCCACGCCTGTTTCTGCGCGGTTCCGCTTGGATCGCCGGCATGCGGGTCGAACTGCGCGGTGAACGCCTACTCAGCAACGTTCTCTACATCGGCAATCATGTCAGTTGGCTGGACATATTGGTGCTCGCCGGGCGCACCGGCAGCGCCTTTGTCGCAAAGGCGGATATGGCCCCCTGGCCGGTCATCGGCTGGATGGCGACGCTCAACAACTCGGTCTATGTCCAGCGGGAGGCGCGGCTGGATGTCGGCGCACAGGCCGCGGCACTCGGCGCGGCGCTGGCGTCAGGCCAGCCGCTGACGCTATTTCCAGAGGGGACGACAGGGGACGGGCGCACCCTGCTGCCGTTCCGATCGTCTTTGGTCGCTGCCGTCAGCCCGCCGCCGCCGGGCATCGCTATTCAGCCGGTGGCGATCGATTATGGTCCAGATGCCGCAGTCATCGCATGGACCGAGGACGAGAGCGTCGGGCATAATGCGCTTAGAGTGCTGTCGCGGCCCGGGACGACGCCGGTGGTCCTGCATTTCCTGGCGCCGCTCGACCATGCTGACTTCCCCGACCGCAAAGCGATTACCGCGCACAGTCAGGCGGCTATTGCTGCGCAGCTCGGGATGAGCTGATCCGCTGACCGGTTTCTTTTGTTACGTCGCGGCGCTAGGGCGCTCACCATGTCTACGACCATCGCCAACCCTGTCGCCCCGCGCCGCGTCCACGTAAAATCCTTCGGCTGTCAGATGAACGTCTATGACGGCGAGCGGATGGCCGAACTGATGACGGCTGAGGGCATGATAATGGCGGACAGCGCCGATGATGCGGACCTCGTCATCCTTAACACCTGTCACATCCGCGAACGTGCGACCGAAAAAGTCTATTCCGACATTGGCCGGTTGAAACGCGGCGACGGCTCCCGACCGATGATTGCGGTGGCGGGCTGCGTTGCCCAGGCTGAAGGTGAGGAGATCGCCCGGCGCGCCAGTGTCGACATCGTTGTCGGTCCGCAAGCCTATCATCGGCTGCCACAACTGGTGGCAGCGGCGGCGAACGGCATGCTGGCGATTGATACCGACATGCCGGTCGACTCGAAATTCGGTGCACTGCCCGCCCGCCGCAAAGTCGGTCCATCGGCGTTCCTGACGGTGCAGGAGGGCTGCGATAAATTCTGCACCTATTGCGTCGTGCCCTATACCCGCGGCGCCGAAGTTTCTCGCCCATGGGATGCGATCATTGATGAAGCAAAAGCATTGGTCGATGCGGGCGCGAAAGAAATCACGCTACTTGGGCAGAATGTGAATGCGTGGCGTGATGGTGCGCGCGACCTTGGCACGCTCATCCGTGCGCTTGACCGGGTCGATGGGCTGGCGCGCATCCGTTATACCACCAGCCACCCCAACGACATGACCGACAGCTTGATCGCGGCGCATGGCGACGTCGAAAAATTGATGCCCTTCCTGCATCTGCCGGTGCAATCGGGCAGCGATCGCATCCTCAAGGCGATGAACCGCAGCCATAGCCGCGACAGCTATTTGCGGCTGCTCGACCGGGTGCGGATGGTGCGGCCCGACATCGCCCTGTCCGGCGACTTCATCGTCGGCTTTCCCGGCGAAACCGACGCCGATTTTGCCGAAACCCTCAGCCTGATTGACGCGGTCAGCTATGCGCAGGCGTTCAGTTTCAAATATAGCGCCCGGCCCGGCACCCCGGCGGCGACGATGGATGCGCAAGTCCCCACCCAAGTCATGGATGTGCGGCTCCAGGCGCTGCAAGCATCGGTCAACCGTGACCAGGCGGCATTCAATGTGGCCAGCGTCGGGCGGCGCTGCGCCGTGCTGCTGGAGCGCAAGGGCAAGCTGCCGGGACAGCTACTGGGCAAGTCGCCGTGGCTACAATCGGTGCATG
>JANOPV010000389.1:0-4285 GCA_031422035.1 Sphingomonas sp.
GACGACGGCGCAAGGCATTGCAACCGGCGTCATGCATGCCTGCGGCCACGACACCCACATGACTGCGTGGATAGGCACCGCTCGGGCGCTCGTCGCCAATCGCGCGCGATGGTCCGGTACGCTAGTGATGATCGGACAGCCTGCTGAGGAAACTGGCGCGGGCGCTCGCGATATGCTGGCCGATGGGCTCTTCACCCGCTTTCCCCGGCCGACGCATGCTATCACCTTCCACGATGCCGCTGGTGCGCCCGCAGGCTCCATCGGCTTCACGCCCGGCTATGCGCTGGCCAATGTCGACAGCGTGGACATCAATGTGCGCGGTGTTGGCGGCCATGGTGCCTATCCGCACACCACCCGCGACCCCATCGTGCTGGCGAGCCGGATCGTCGGTTCGCTCCAAACGCTGGTCAGCCGGGAGCTCAACCCGATGGACGATGCGGTGGTCACGGTCGGCAGTTTCCATGGCGGCACCAAGCACAACATCATTTCCGACGAAGCCCGGTTGCAACTGACGGTGCGCAGCTTCTCTCCTGAAACCCGGCGGATGCTGCTGGACGGAATCGCCCGGATTGCGCGCGGCGAAGCCATCGCTGCCGGCATGCCCGAGGACCGGATGCCGGTCGTCACCGTCGATGAAAACCAATATACGCCATCGACCTATAACAGCCCCGAATTCACCACCGCGATGGGCGCCTACCTGATACAATATTTTGGAGCAGAGCGGGTGCGGCAAGTGCCCGCGGTCATGGGTGGAGAGGATTTCAGCCGCTTCTGGCTGGCCGACAACAGCATCAATTCGATGATCTTTTGGGTCGGTGGGGAACGCGCGGAGGTGCTCGAACGCGCGCGGGCCGCGAACGCCTCACCGCCCTCGCTCCACTCACCCTTCTGGGCGCCCGATGCCGAACGGGTGATCTCCACCGCATCCGAAGCGCTGACCGTGCTCGCGCTCAACATCCTGCGCCCGGCGAGCTGAGCGGAGCGCGGTAATGGCCGTAGCATCGGCCCGCCCGTCTGCATTGCGGCAATTCCTTGCCACCGAGGCGGCGGGCGGCATCATATTGATGGCGGCAGCAGCAGCGGCGATGATCGTTGCCAACTCCGCATTCGGCGATCTCTATCATCACATATTACACGACCGCTGGGGTCCGACGCTGACGCCCAAGCTGGGCCAGATGAACCTGCATCTGTGGATCAACGATGGATTGATGGCGATTTTCTTCCTGTTCGTCGGGCTTGAGATCAAGCGCGAGCTGGTCGACGGACGGCTCGCGAGCTGGCAGCAGCGGCGGCTGCCCGTGGTTGCCGCGATGGCGGGAATGGCGGTGCCAGCCATGGTCTATCTCGCCTTTGCCGGGCATGATCCGGCGCTGGCGAATGGCTGGGCGATACCTGCGGCGACCGACATCGCCTTTGCTATCGGTGTGCTGGCGCTGCTCAGCAGCCGCGCGCCGACCGCGCTGAAACTGTTCCTCGTCACCGTCGCCATCGTCGATGACATGGGCGCGGTGGCGATCATCGCGCTATTCTACACCGCTGAACTGAACATCCCTGCGCTGTTGGCAGCGGGCGGGATATTGGGCGGCATGTTCGCGCTGAACCGGATGGGCGTCCGCCACCTCGGCTTTTACATCATGGGCTTTGCGCTGCTCTGGTATGCGGTGCTGCTGTCGGGCGTGCACGCGACCATTGCGGGGGTACTCGCCGCCTTTGTCGTGCCGATTGTCCTGACCCCCGGCACCCCCGACGATGACACATCGCCACTGCACCGGCTGGAGCACGCGCTCGATACCCCGGTCGCGTTCCTGATCGTGCCGATCTTCGGTTTTGCCAATGCGGGGGTAAACCTGTCAGGCCTGACTGTGGACGATATGCTGTCCCCCATGCCGCTGGGCATCGCGGCGGGGCTGTTCATCGGCAAGCAGCTCGGTATTTTCGCGGCGGTTTGGCTGGCGGTTAAGTCCGGTTTCGCCGCCAAACCGCGCGGCAGCACGTGGCTGCAAATTTATGCGGTCGCCGTCCTGTGCGGGATCGGTTTTACCATGAGCCTGTTTATCGGTGGGCTGGCCTTTGATGATCCGCTGCTGGTCGAAGAGGCGAAGCTCGGCACGCTGGCAGGATCGATCCTCGCGGCGCTGGTGGGCTACACGCTGCTGCGTTTTTGCCCGCTGGCGCCCAGTCATGCGCGTGAGGAAACCGAACAGGCCGAAGAGATCGAACGCGATGGTGACATCGCCGCATTTGATGATGAACCGCAAGGAGCGCGCGCATGAAATTGATTCTGGCCGTCGCCTTGGCTGCCCTATCCCTCTCTAGCTGTGCCGCCGCACAGCAGCGATCTGCCGAGCGGGCCGGTAGTGCCCGCACCGACGCCCGCACCGACGCCCGCACCGACGACCGCGAAGTGCTCGCCGAGCGGGCTGTCACGTCGATCGCCGATGCCTATCTGCGCATGACGCTTGAGGCCGGCACCTATGAAGAAGGGTATATCGACGCCTATTATGGTCCGGCCAGCGAGCGGACGGCGGCCGAAGCGCAGCCGCGCCCGCGCGAACGGTTGATAATCTTCGCGCGTTTGCTGGTGACTGCTGCCGATCAATTGCTCGCCTCGACCTCTCTTGCCGCGCGTACCCCCGAACCTTCCTATTCCCAGCGCCGCCGCTTGATCGCGTTGCGCGGCGCGCTAGTCGCTGCGGAAACCCGGCTGCGCATGATCGGTGGCGAACGATTGTCCTTTGCCGATGAAGCGCAAGGGCTGTTCGGGGTGGAGGTAACCACCCGCCCGTTGGCCGAATTCGATCCAATCCTCGCCCAGCTGGAGCGTAGCATCCCCGGCACCGGCCCGCTGGCCGAGCGGGTGGGCGCGTTCAACGACCGCTACATCATCCCTGCCGACCGCTTGCGCCCGGTGTTCGACGCCGCCATCGCCGAATGCCGCCGCCGCACGGCGCAGCATATCACCCTGCCCGAGGGCGAGAATTTTACCATGGCGTTCGTCACCGACAAGCCTTGGTCGGGCTATAATTATTATCTCGGCAATTATCAGAGCCGGATCGAGATCAACACTGATCTGCCGATCCGCATCAGCCGCGCAGTCGATCTGGGCTGCCATGAGGGCTATCCGGGGCACCATGTTCTGAACCTGCTGATTGAGCAGCGGATGGCGCGCGGGCTGGCGACCGAGGCTGGCAGCACCGCTGGCGCACCATGGCGCGAATATCTGGTCAATCCGCTCTATTCGCCGCTATCCGTGCTGTCTGAAGGCAGCGCCAATTACGGCATCGACCTCGCCTTCCCCGGCCCCGAAAGGCTCGCCTTTGAACGCGACATCCTCTACCCGCTCGCCGGGCTGAACCCCGCGACGGCAGAGGCCTATTTCCGCGTGCAGGAGGCGACCGACGCGCTGGGCGGCGCGCGGCTGACCATCGCGGCGATGTATCTGAACCAGGAAGTCACCCGCGAACAAGCCATCGCCCTCACCCAGCGCTACCTCCTCCTCAACCGCGCCCGCGCCGAACAATCAGTGCGCTTCACCGACACTTATCGCAGCTATGTCCTCAACTATGGCTGGGGCCGTGATCTGGTGCGGGGGTATATCGAGCGCGGCCAGCCCGATGCGAACGAGCGGTGGCGGCGGATGGAGCGGGTGCTGAGTGAGCCGACAGTGCCGGGCGATTTGATGGAGTGAGGCTTGGCCTACAAGCCAAGCTCAGAGTGTGAACCAAGCCGCACCAGCTCGAGCGTGTCGGGGTCGGGCTTGCGATAGATCAGCACCAGGTCGGGCTTTACGTGACAGTCACGGTGACTTCGCCATTCGCCAGTCAAAGCATGGTCGCGGTAGCGCGACTCCAGCGGCTGGTCTGACGCTAGCGCAGCAACAAGGGCCACAAATTCGCGCTGCAACGCCGCTCGGTGTTGCCCTTTGCCCTCCCGCTTCAAATCCCGCTTGAATTGCCCGGACTGCTTAATCGTCCGCATCGAGTTCGGCTTGCAGCTGCGCCAGCGTCACAGTTTCCAGATTGCCACTCCGAGCTTCCTCCATCGCGGCAATAGTCTCTGCATTGGGACGCAGCAGTTCGAACGGCAACTCCTTGTCGCGCGCAACGCGCGTGAGCATCAGCCGCACGGCATCGGACACGGTGAGACCCATGGTAGCGAGGACTGCCGACGCTTCAGCTTTGACGGCACCGTTTATACGGGTTTGAACGAGGGCATTGGCGGCCATGGGGGAACTCCTTTGCATGACAATGTAATGCAATCGGGAAGGATTGTCTATGCCTTCCAC
>JANOPV010000390.1:0-1605 GCA_031422035.1 Sphingomonas sp.
AATCCATCAGACCTTGGCCTGATGGTCGGGGCAGGGGATGCGACCAGCGCGACAGCCATCAGCCGCGATGGACTGCCGGGTATCGCAATGCCGGTCAGCGAGGCGGGGATGCGCTTTATGGCCGGTCGGTTAGGGCAAGCGTTGCCCATCGGTAATGAAGGCTGCGGCATCGTGGTTGCTGCGGGCGACGCCCCAGAGGCGCAAGCGCTGATGGGCAAAATGGTCGCGCTGATCGGCGGCGAAATCTACGCTGAATATCGCGCGTTGCCGGCGGTGATGTGCATGGTTCTGCCTGAGGGCACCGCACCGGAGGATGGCGCGTCCTGCTTTGTCAATCCGCTGACCGCGCTGGGGTTCACTGAAACGATGAAGCTGGAGGGGTATAAGGGCATTGTCCACGCCGCCGCTGCATCCAATCTGGGCCAGATGCTGGTCCGCATCTGCAAGGCTGACGGCATTCCGTTGGTCAACATTGTTCGCAGCGAAGCGCAGGCAGAGCTGCTTCGCGGCATTGGTGCAGAGATTGTCCTTGATTCGACGTCGGCCACTTTCGCCGATGATCTCTCCATTGCTATTGCTGAAACCGAAGCGTTCATGGGCTTTGACCCCATTGGTGGCGGCAAAGTCTCGAGCCAGATGCTCGGCGCGATGGAGGCCGCCGCGGTCAGCCGGATGGGCGCCTATAGCCGCTATGGCTCCGACCAGATGAAACAGGTCTATATCTATGGCGCGCTTGATGTCGGACCGACGATACTCAACCGCAGTTTCGGGCTAACCTGGTCGCTCTCTGGCTGGCTGCTGACGCCGTTTATGGCGAAGGCCGGGCCAGAGATTGTCGGGCGGATGCGGGCACGGGTCGCAGCGGAACTGACTACGACGTTCAAGAGTCATTACAGCCACCAGATCACCCTGGCCGAAGCGGTCGATGTGGCGACGATGCAGGCCTATAATGGCAAGCGCACCGGCGAGAAATATCTGATCCGGCCTTAAGCAGCCGCCTCTGCGCTCATCACCGTCCGGCCATCACTGCCCAGTGCGGCGAGGGTGATGACATCACCGTCCTGCTTGCCGACAAGGTGCAGCACCTCACCCACAAAGGCAGGTGATTGTCCGCGAAAGGCGAAGGAGTTGAGCGCATTCAACCCCAATTCCCGCTGTGCCAGTTCGAGCAATAGACTGGCAGTAAGCGGGCCGTGGACGACGAGCCCGCGATACCCCTCCTCCCCCACGGCATAGGGCCGATCATAGTGGATGCGGTGGGCGTTAAAGGTGAGCGCGGAATAGCGCAGGAGCAGTGCTTCGGACGGCACTAGCTCGCGGTGCCACGTCCATGCCGCGAGGTCCGGCTGCCCGTAGCCCGGCGTCATTGGCCCAGCACCGCCAGTTGCGGCCTCACGGTAAACGACAGTTTGCCGCTCATCGATCACCGCCGCGCCGTTGCTGGTCCAATTGTGGTCGATCTCAACAAAGACCAGCCGCCCGCTGCTGCCGTTCTTGTCGCTGATGCTATGCACGGTTGAGGTTCGCGTGATCGTCAACCCGACCGCAAGCGGCGCGTGGAACGTCACCGCACTCGCTGCCCACATCCGTCGGGGCAGGGGGATG
>JANOPV010000391.1:0-1605 GCA_031422035.1 Sphingomonas sp.
AATCCATCAGACCTTGGCCTGATGGTCGGGGCAGGGGATGCGACCAGCGCGACAGCCATCAGCCGCGATGGACTGCCGGGTATCGCAATGCCGGTCAGCGAGGCGGGGATGCGCTTTATGGCCGGTCGGTTAGGGCAAGCGCTGCCCATCGGTAATGAGGGGTGCGGTATCGTGGTTGCGGCTGGCGACGCACCAGAGGCCCAGGCGCTGATGGGCAAAATGGTCGCGCTGATCGGGGGCGAAATCTACGCCGAGTATCGCGCGTTGCCGGCTGTGATGTGCATGGTTCTGCCTGAGGGCACCGCACCGGAGGATGGCGCCTCCTGCTTCGTCAATCCGCTGACCGCGCTGGGGTTCACGGAAACAATGAAGCTGGAAGGCTATAAGGGCATTGTTCATGCCGCCGCCGCTTCCAATCTGGGGCAAATGCTGGTCCGCATCTGCAAGGCCGACGGCATCCCGCTGGTCAACATTGTTCGCAGCGCCGCGCAGGCCGAGTTGCTGCGCGGCATTGGTGCGGAGATCGTCCTTGATTCGACGTCGGCCACTTTCGCCGACGATCTCTCCATTGCTATCGCTGAAACCGAGGCGTTCATGGGCTTTGACCCCATTGGTGGCGGAAAAGTTTCGAGCCAGATGCTCGGCGCGATGGAGGCCGCCGCTGTCAGCCGCATGGGTGCCTATAGCCGCTATGGGTCAGACCAAATGAAACAGGTCTATATCTATGGCGCGCTGGATGTCGGTCCGACGATACTCAATCGCAATTTCGGGCTAACCTGGTCGCTGTCTGGCTGGCTACTCACGCCGTTCATGGCAAAGGCCGGGCCGGAGATTGTCGGGCGGATGCGGGCGCGGGTCGCGGCGGAGCTGACGACGACGTTCAAGAGCCATTACAGCCACCAGATCAGCCTAGCTGAGGCGGTCGATGTAGCGACGATGCAAGCGTATAATGCCAAGCGCACCGGCGAGAAATATTTGATCCGGCCTTAAGTCGCCGCCTCCGCGCTCATCACCGTCCGGCCATCACTGCCCAGTGCGGCGAGGGTGATGACATCACCGTCCTGCTTGCCGACAAGGTGCAGCACCTCACCCAGAAAGGCAGGTGATTGTCCGCGAAAGGCGAAGGCCTTGAGCGCATTCAGCCCCAATTCCCGCTGGGCTAGTTCGAGCAACAGACTGGCGGTAAGCGGGCCGTGGACGACCAGCCCGCGATACCCCTCCTCGCCCACGGCATAGGGCCGATCATAGTGGATGCGGTGGGCGTTAAAGGTGAGCGCGGAATACCGCAGCAACAGTGCTTCGGACGGCACCAGCTCGCGGTGCCACGTCCATGCCGCCAGGTCGGGCTGACCATAGCCCGGCGTCATCGGTCCAGCGGTGCCTGTTGCTGCCTCACGGTAAACGACGGTCTGCCGCTCATCGATCACCGCCGCGCCGCTGCTGGTCCAATTGTGATAGATCTCGACAAAGACCAGCCGCCCGCTGCTGCCGTTCTTGTCGCTGATGCTATGCACGGTTGAGGTTCGCGTGATCGTCAACCCGACCGCAAGCGGCGCGTGGAACGTCACCGCACTCGCTGCCCACATCCGTCGGGGCAGGGGGATG
>JANOPV010000392.1:0-3907 GCA_031422035.1 Sphingomonas sp.
CCTCGCCCATCACGAACACGCGGTCGTCGCGCCGCATTTCTTCCGCCATCGCGTCGCGCAGCGCCTCACGCACCGTCAGTTTGACGGTTGCACCGTCATGCACAGGGTCGGCGGCGGGCGCGGCTTTCGCTCGCGTGACAGTGACAGGAGCAGGCGGCGGCGCAGCTGGAACAATAGCGGCTGTTGGTGCCGCATCCGGCACCTCACCAGCATCGCCCGCCATCACGGCGATCACCGTGCCGACCTTCACATTGTCGGTGCCCTCGGCAATCATGATCTTGCCGACGACGCCTTCGTCGACCGCTTCAAATTCCATCGTCGCTTTATCAGTCTCGATTTCGGCCAGAATGTCGCCCGATGACACGCTGTCACCTTCCTTGACCAGCCATTTGGCCAGCGTGCCCTCCTCCATCGTTGGTGACAAAGCGGGCATCTTGATTTCGATGGCCATCAATATTGCTCCACCAGCACGTCGGTATAAAGTTCGGCGAGGTCTGGTTCAGGCGCAGACTCCGCAAAGTCAGCCGCTTCAGCGACGATCTTGCGAATCTCCTGATCAATCGCTTTCAGGCTGTCCTCGGTCGCTCCGGCCTTGAGGAGCGCCACTTTCAGCCCCTCAATCGGATCTGATTTCTCACGAACGGACTGGACCTCTTCACGGCTGCGATATTTTGCTGGATCGGACATGCTATGGCCGCGGTAACGATAGGTTTTGAGTTCAAGCAGGATCGGCCCGTTGCCCCCGCGCACCCAATCAAGTGCGGATTGCGCCGCGCCCCGCACTGCCAGCACGTCCATGCCATCAACCTGGATGCCCGGGATGCGGAAACTCTGCCCGCGCCGGTGCAACTCCGCCTCTGCCGACGCCCGGCTGACCGAAGTGCCCATCGCATATTGGTTATTTTCGATCACATAGATGATCGGCAACTTCCACAGCTCAGCCATGTTGAAGCTCTCATAAACCTGACCTTGATTAGCCGCGCCGTCACCGAAATAAGCGAGGCAGCAGCCGCCATCACCGCGATATTTATGCGCAAAAGCTAGCCCGGTGCCGAGCGACACCTGCGCGCCGACAATGCCGTGGCCGCCATAAAATTTGTGCGCAACGCTGAACATGTGCATCGACCCGCCCTTACCGCGCGAAATGCCCGCGGCCCGCCCAGTCAGCTCAGCCATGATGACGCGCGGGTCGATGCCATAAGCCAGCATATGGCCGTGGTCGCGATACCCGGTGATAACGCTGTCCTTAGTGCCATCCAGCGCCGATTGCAGACCAACTGCAACCGCTTCCTGCCCAATGTAAAGGTGGCAAAATCCGCCAATCAAGCCAAGCCCATAAAGCTGACCGGCCTTTTCCTCGAACCGCCGAATGAGGAGCATTTCGCGGTAAAAAGCCTCCATCTCGGCACGATCCGCTTGCCAACGGGTCGGCAGAACTGGCTGATTTTTACCAGGATCGGGGGTAAAGGTCGCTACGGCCGCCGGGGCCTTACGGGGGGATTTGCGAGCTGCGGTGGCGACCAAGATAGGGCTCCTGCGACGGGATGAGGAACCCTATGCTATAGCTGTTGCAACGGCCCATGCAACGGGCCGCGCACGACGTTGCATTTAACGCAACGGCACCACAATATCGTCGGGGTGAAGCAGGTTCAGATCGCGGCGGATAATTTCATCCGCAAGGTCCGGATCAGCGGCGCGCGGGTTGAGTAGGCGCTGCCGGTTTTCCAGCGACGCCAGCTCCGTCCGCAACTGGCTGAGCTCGGTCTGGCGCGAGTTAAGCGAGCGGCTATAATCACTCCAGGCGAACAGTCCGGTGCTGCCGAACAGCAACCACCCGACGATCAGCAGCAATGCACAGCCGGCCACACCAAGCCCCCAAAAGGAGCGTTGTTGATGTGCAATGGTGCGACGGTTAACCATAAAAGCCTTGAATCACAGGTGGATTCGCGCGTCAAGCACCAAACGACATGCGCTATAAAATTTGGCCTGCGCTGCGCTGACTTTAACGATTGAAACGGGCAAAGACGCTCCGCCCTGCATAGCGCCCCGCGCTGCCCAGTTCCTCCTCGATCCGGATCAACTGGTTATATTTCGCCAGCCGATCCGACCGGGCCAGGCTGCCAGTCTTGATCTGGCCGCAATTGGTCGCAACCGCGAGGTCAGCGATTGTGGAATCCTCAGTTTCGCCTGAGCGATGCGACATCACCGCTGAATAGGCGCTGCGATGAGCGAGCGATACCGCATCAAGTGTTTCGGATAGCGTGCCAATCTGGTTGACCTTCACCAGCAACGAATTGGCCAGCCCCCGCTCGATGCCGTCCGCGAGCCGCTCGGGATTGGTCACGAACAGGTCGTCGCCGACCAGCTGGACCTTGCTGCCCAAGCGCTGAGTGATCCCAAGCCAACCTTCAAAATCATCTTCGGCCATCCCATCCTCGATCGACGCGATCGGGTAACGCGCGCACAAGTCTGCGTAATATTCGACCATTTCCAATGGCGTCAGCGACTTGCCTTCGCTCGTCAATTCATACCGGCCATCTTTGAAAAATTCGGTCGCAGCGGGGTCGAGCGCGATAACCACCTGTTCGCCTGCACGATACCCAGCCCGCTCAATCGCCCGCATAACATAATCGAGCGCAGCGGTGGTGCCGTTCAGATTGGGGGCAAAGCCGCCCTCATCACCGACGCCGGTATTATGGCCATCATCGCGCAGCATCGTTTTGAGGGTATGGAAGATTTCCGATCCCCAGCGGACCGCCTCAAACAGGCTGTCGGCGCCCACCGGCATGATCATGAATTCTTGGAAATCTATGGGATTGTCCGCGTGCGCCCCGCCGTTGATGATGTTCATCATCGGCACCGGCAGCACATGCGCCGCCGCGCCGCCGACATAGCGATAGAGTGGCAATCCGCGGGCATCTGCCGCCGCACGGGCCACAGCGAGACTGACCCCAAGGATCGCATTCGCTCCGACCCTGCCCTTGTTTGGCGTGCCATCAGTGGCGATCATCGCTGCATCGACATCCCGCTGGTCTTCCGCATCCAGGCCGACGACAGCCTCGGCTAGGTCGCTGTTTACCGCATCAACGGCCTTGGATACGCCCTTGCCCATCCAGCGATCCTTGTCGCCATCACGCAGTTCCACCGCCTCGTGCGCGCCGGTGGAGGCGCCTGATGGCACCATCGCCCTGCCAAAGCTGCCGTCCTCGAGCAGCACATCAACCTCAACCGTCGGGTTGCCACGGCTGTCGAGAATCTGGCGTCCATGGATGTCGATGATGGCGGTCATGGTGGTTGCGGCCTTCAATAGGGATGAATTGCGTCGCCGCGCTCATAGAAAGCGGGCCTTGCAAAGGCAATTGCGCATCACCAATTGGTTGGAACCGTGAATTGCGCTAGTTGCTGTTTCGGGTAGTCTGATCGGATCGGCGGCTCTGCTCTTGATCCGGCAAATTGAGGATGTGACCATGGCTGAATCGACCGCTGCAAAGCCCCGCAAACCGCGTGCTACGAAACCGCAGGCGACAACCGCCAAGCCGCGCAAGGCGACACCGAACACCGCCGAACGAGTCGCTGACGCTTCGGCCAACCCGTCGCTCGAAGAGACAATCCGCACCAAAGCCGAAGGTATCCGTGCCGAGGCAACCCGCAAGGCGTCGGAAATCGGTGATGAAGTGACCAAATTTGCCTCACAGGCGGGTGATCGCGCGCGCGGTTTGGCCGAACAGGGCAAAACGAGAACCGCCACAGGGCTTGAATCACTGGCACAGGCCATCGATGATTCAGCTGGCACCGTCGATGACAAACTCGGCAAGCAATATGGCGACTTTGCGCGTTCTGCTGCTGGCACAGTGGCTGGCCTGGCCGGCAAGCTGGAGCAGCACGATCTGGATGAGCTGGTCGCCGC